>JAEUSS010000024.1 GCA_016788685.1 Prolixibacteraceae bacterium
GGACAGTTGCCCGAAAGCCGCCAGTGGAGTTACACGCTGGGCGCGGTTTACAAGCATTTCAGGGAAAACAGTTACCAAACACTGGTGGTCAGCCGGAGCCAGTTGAGTAATACTGCAACCAAATATCTGGATAACGACGAAAGCTCGCCAAATAACCAGATTCTGGATTATACGTCGCAGGAAGCGGAGAATAAAATCAGGTTCGAAAACAACATGCGGATGGATGGTTTTAAAGCGAATATCGGTGGAAATATCGATTTTGCCCGATACACCAATACCACTTCACAGAAACGTTTTTACGATGGTAATATCCTGAATGTGAATTACGATACCGGGCTAAACCTGGTTAAATACGGGATTTTTGGTCAGGTCAGCCACGAGTTTCTGGCCGAACGGCTGACCCTTTCTGCCGGGTTCCGTATGGACGCGAACAACTATTCCTCCGGAATGAATAGTCCGCTGAAACAATTTTCACCCCGGATTTCAGCTTCATACCAGCTGACTCCGGAGTGGAGCCTGAACCTGAATACCGGGCGATACTTCCAGTTGCCGGCCTACACCACTTTGGGATACCGGCAAAACAACGAATTTGTAAATAAAGATAATCTGAAATACATCTCAGTCGACCATTTCATCGGAGGATTGGAGTTTAAACCGGCAAGCGCGGTGCTGTTTTCGCTCGAAGGTTTTTTCAAGAACTACCGGGACTATCCGTTCTCGGTAAACGACCGGATTTCGCTGGCCAACAAAGGTGCAGACTACGGCGTGATTGGCGATGAGGAAGTGACTTCGACCTCCCGGGGGCGTGCATACGGAGGTGAGTTTCAGGCCCGAATCAGTTCGGCAAAAGGGTATAACCTGAACTTGTCGTATACCTTGGTGCGCAGCGAGTTCCAGGATGGAAACAACCAATACATTGTTTCGGCCTGGGACAGTAAACACATTTTGAGTATGACCGGAAGCGCAGCTTTAAAACGGGGCTGGCAGGTTGGTACACGATTCCGGTTTGTGGGCGGACTGCCATACACGCCGTGGGATCTTGACCGCTCATCGCTCGTTTCGGCCTGGAACCTGACCGGAGGGCCATATTTCGATAATTCAAAACTGAACGCCAATCGTTTCGGGGTTTTTCATCAACTCGATGTTCGGGTTGACAAAGCCTATTACCTGAAAAAGATGACCTTGAAAGTTTACCTCGATATTCAGAATCTGTATAATTTTCAGTCGCAATCGACAGACATTGTACTGCGTGAGAAAGATGCCGGCGGCAACTTCCTGACAACCGGTAATGGTACGCGGTATGTGCTTCGAAGTGTCAAAAATCCATCGGGAACAGTACTGCCAACCATCGGATTACAAGTCGAATTTTAAAAACGAAGATCAGTTCCGGATTTGTTTGTGAAACGACCAACAACGCAATGGCAGAAATAAATTCGGAATGACGGCCTTACTGCAAGGTTTCAATTTTCATTTATTGCTTTACATTTGCCTTCATGATCACACTTTGCATCAATCAAACCAGCACCGATCCGTATTTTAACCTGGCGGCTGAAGAGTATTTCCTGAAAAACTTTCAGGAAGATTTTTTTATGCTTTGGCGAAGCCAGCCTTCGGTGGTAGTAGGTAAGCACCAGAATGCGCTAGCCGAAATCAACCATGAGTTTGTGCGAAAAAATCAGATTCCGGTGGCGCGGCGCTTGTCGGGAGGAGGGACTGTTTTCCACGATCCGGGCAATGTGAACTTTACGTTTATACGGTCGGTTGAGAAAATCTCGGAAGTAAATTTTAAGGTTTTTACCGTTCCGGTGGTAAATGCCCTGAAAAAACTCGGCGTTGAGGCTTATACTACCGGGCGGAACGATTTGCTGATTGATGGAAAAAAAATCTCCGGAAATGCAGAGCATGTTCATAAAAACCGGGTTTTGCATCACGGAACATTGTTGTTCGACAGTCATTTGGAGGCACTGAAAGGCGCCCTGAAAGTGGATCTTTCGAGGTTTGAAGACAAAGCCGTACAGTCGAATCGAAGTGAAGTGACCAATATCTCCGATTACCTGCCCGATCCGGTTTCGGTTGGAGAATTTACGGAGTTCCTGTTTGGTGAAATCAGGCAAAACTATCCGGAGTTTCAGGTTTATGAACTTTCGGCTGATGATCTGGAAGCCATAAACGGTTTGCGTGATCAGAAATACCGAACGTGGAACTGGATTTTTGGCTATTCACCCCGATATCGTTTCAACAATAAGGTGGACACGGCAAATGGCGAAATTCTCGTAAGCCTGTTGGTCGAAAAAGGTCTTATCAGCGAAGTTTCTGTTTCGGGCGCTATTTCAGCCGAAACAGGCAAAGAAATTTCGGAAGCGCTATTGGGTTGCCGGCACGATCCGGAGGCGGCAGAAGCGGCGCTTTTTGGCCTGAATACAGCAAGGACTTCTGAGGCGGATGCCATTCAGAATATCTTGGCAGGTATATTCTGATGTGGCAGGAGATCTGATGCGTTTAAAATCGCGTTTAAAATGTCCGTTGTATAACTGATCGCTCAACATTGTACAGAATCCGGATTCCGGAATAGTATCCGGAACGATTGAATTATTTTGCCTCTTCCTGAGTAGTAAATTGCCTGAAATTCAGTAAATTTATATAACTCTAATTTCAGGCCCAATGAAAACTTTACCATTTTTAATCGCGTTATTGTTTTGTGTGGCGTCAATCAGTCTGGAAGCTCAAATCAATCTGAAAGACAAACTGAAAAACAAAACCACGAACAAGGCAAACAATAAAGTTGACCAGGAAATCAATAAGGGATTGGATGCGGTAGAAGGCGGGGTAAAAAGTGTATTCAAAAAGAAAAAGGACAAAGACAGTACGGCGGTTGATCAACTGCCAGACGCCGCCAACGATAAAAGTTCCGGCGATTCAAAACAATCCTTCCAGGCTTTTTCAAATTATGATTTTATCCCGGGGGATAAAGTCCTTTTGTTCGAGGATTTTAGTCAGGATGCCGTTGGCGACTTTCCTGCCCTTTGGACGACCGATGTTGCCGGAGAAGTGAATACCCTGAATATTGCCCCGGGAAATTGGTTTAACCTGAACAGTACTGAGGGAACTTATTGGTTTATGAATGATATTGACTTTCCGAAGAATTTTATTCTTGAAATGGATATCGTTCCTAAAGCCGGTGCCCCCCGTTTTGCCGCCGACCTGGTTCTCTTCGGAGAAAACAGCCACAGTGAAATGGACAAAAACGGCGATCCGGGAACCTGTGGACTACATGTGAAAATCGAAAAAAATATCTGGGAAACAGCCGGGTATAAAAAAGGTCTTCAGGAGAAGCTGACTGGCTCATCAAGCAATAACCTGGTCGTGCCCGAAAAAGTAAACCACGTTATTTTGTGGGTTCAGAATCGCCGTGTACGCATCTATCATGCCGGAGCTAAGGTGCTTGACATTCCTACCAATATCTACGAAGGGAGTAAATTTTCCCGCATGTGTTTCAAACTATACCGGGGTGCATCATCCGGGTCGTACATCTCGAACATTAAAATCACCACGGCTTCGCCCGATACCCGGAATAAATTGCTTGCCGAAGGAAAACTGGTTACTTACGGCATTTATTTCGATGTGAATAAAGATGTGGTAAAACCGGAGTCGTACGGTACGCTGAAAGATATTGCAGCGGTTCTGAACGAAGTTCCGGATGTGAAAGTGAAAATCGTCGGACATACCGACGCCGATGGCACTGATGCTGCCAATCTCGATCTGTCGAAACGCCGCGCGTCATCGGTTAAAGCCGAACTGGCCAAGTCTTTCGGAGTAAATGCCGATCGCCTGATAACCGACGGGCTGGGAGAAGGTCAACCCGTTGCTCCCAATGATACGCCTGTAAATAAAGCTCAGAACCGGAGAGTCGAATTTATCAAGTTGTGATTCTGAAAATGTTTTGCGCTTTGTTGTATAGTCGCCTGAAGGACTGTGTTCTACGTGTTGTTTTTTTTTGTTTGAAAAACATTGTCACTGGAATATCTCTTTTAATATGTCAGTACTAATCAAATCTGTAAAAAATGAAAAAACTATTCTTAATTGCAGTGGTTGTCCTCATCGGGATGGTGTTAAAAGCTCAGGAGACTTTCTTTCCGACCAAAGAAGGAACGGTTTTGATTTATAAATCGTTCGACAAAAAGGGGAAGGAAACAAGTACGGTGCAGTATACCGTCAAACACGTAAATATCAGTGGTAACGATATGGACATCACGTACCTGTGTGAGTCGAAGGATGCGAAAGAAAATCCGGTATTCAAAGAAGAGGTTACCATTCACCAGAAAGGCGATAAGCTTTATGTTGACATGAGTAATTTCCTAAATAAGGCTGCCTTCCAGCAAAATGGCGAAATGCCGGCCGAAATTCAAGTGACAGGAAACAACATGGAAATTCCGCTGAATCCGAAGCCTGGCGATGTATTGCCTGATGCCAATGTTGAAATGGGACTGAAAATGGGTTTTATGAACATGAAAATGGGAGCTTCGCTGACTAATCGTAAAGTCGAAGATGTTGAAGATATTTCGGTTAAAGGAGGAACCTTCAAAGCATATAAGTTCTCGAGTGATGTCAACTCCTCTGCTATGGGAATGAAGCTCAAATCAAAGAGTATTGACTGGTATGCCAAAGGAGTTGGGACGGTCAAGACAGAGAGTTACGACAAAAACGGGAACCTGCAGTCGCGCATGGAGTTGATCGAAATCCGGAACTGAAAATTGAAAGAAATCCGGAGTGGTTAGTCCTGCTGCGGCCAAAGAGTGTTTTGCAGATCCTGATTTAAGTTTCATCTGATCTGTAAAATATTCAGGAATTGAGCTATTTGCTTACGGTAAATTCGGTTTTACCGCTTCCTGCAGTACCGTTTTCAGACATGTATTCGACTTTGATGATAAAGTCTGACAACACTTTCCCGGCAGTTACCGAAAACTCAAACGTCCCGGTTTCGTCAACTTCCTGATCCGGAATCCAGAGCAGGGTAGTGCGGGTATCGCGTTTCGGATTGGCCGGTTCTTTCGGAAATTCACCGGGAATCCGGTATTCTCCGTCGTATCGGTTTGCTGTGTCCTGTTTGTTGTCAGGGTTCGGCACCTTCGCTTTTTTCTGAAAGATCTCGATGATTCCGACCGAATTTAAACCGGTATACCGCTGAATATCCATCGGATTGGTTGAGATGTTGATGTGATCAATTTCTGAAGGCGACATGCTTTGAATGACCGAAATGTCGGTTCCGAGCTGCTGCCCGTCCAACACGATCAAAGCTCCTCCCTGGTGGTTCAGCGAGTTTTCTGACCCGACGAAAACAATCTGGTTGTTCATGATCCGATAGGGTTTTATTGTTTTAATCACATCGAGCAGATTGGTTGATGTGGATAATAAGCGGCGTTGGTTGTCGGCAGAGGTGGTGTTGGGTTTCGACTGCCTGGGTTCCCGGGTAAATAGATCAGGATTATTTCTGAAATAGGTATCGTCAGCTACCTGATCGGTATTGACAAAGCAATATCTGGGGGCTATTTCGGCGATGAAGCCCGGAATCCGATCTTCAAAACTTTTGCTGAGCACAACCTTCAGCCCGTGTTTGCCGGCGGGGTCGGTTGCTTTGGCCGAAAAATCGTCCAGGTTGGCTTGATTGAGGTTCGGAAAGAGAAAGATACCTTCGGAATTGGTGGTCGTGGTGTGCAGCCGCATCGTTTTGTTGTTTACCAGACTTACCTTTGCTTTGTTGATCCTGTTCCCGTTTTTGTCGGTGACAAAGCCCGATATCCGGCCGCTTCGTGCATTTATGTCGGTCGGACTTTCAGGTTTAAACTGCCTGATTTTATTCCAGTCAAATGCTTTTAAATTGTTTGATATCAGATAAATGTCCATGAGAGCTGCGTTGCCGGATGGGGGGCTGAATGCGTTGGGAATCAATGAGCCCGGGGTTTCAAGTTCCGATTCGAGTTGCAGGTACTCGTTGATTTCGGGAGTGTTTATGCTGTTTCTGAATTTGTCGGTAACCGAAACGATCAGATTTCCGGAGATTGGTTGGTTGTTTTCATCGGTTAAGCGAACACTTACCCTCATGTTTTCGTTGGGCTTCAGGCTGCTTTTTTGCGCCTGAACATCCACTTTTACTTCTTGTCTTTTGTTTTGGAAAATCAGGCGTTCAGCGAGCAGATTTCCGTCTTTTGAAAACACTGACAAGAGGATGATTCCCTGAGGAAGATTTTTAACCGGGATTTTGATCCGGCCGATGGCATCAATTTCCATATTGGCGGACCAGTGCATGGCGTTTCCCTGAGTAGCAGTAAGGATAATGGAGTGTTTTTGTCTGTCAGGGAAGATGAGATTGGCCGAGACGAATCCGGTGTCAGTTTTTGTCACCGAAAAGGCAAGTCCTTCCGGATTGGGTACAGGTATTTCAAACGACTGTTTATGCCCCGTTTTTCCTGAAAGTACCAGCTTGTAAGTTTGCTTGCTCTCGTTGGCTACTGAAAAGAATCCGAGTCCTTTGGTAATGGTTTTTACTAAGGTTACCGGGGCTCCTTCCCGGTTGATTACTGATCCTTCCACATCAACCGGCAGTCCCCATTTGTTAAAGGCGGTAAAACCGATTTTGGCTGGTACTCCGGTTATCAGGTTTCCTCCTTCGGGGTAGAGCCTGATAATCAGTTGGTCCAGATCGGTCGGCAAAAATACGTCGTGAGTCCAATCATCACGGGAGTCGCTTAATGTGCAGATAAATGGTTCGCCGTTGCTTTTGAGGGGAAGGGTCAGCGGTATGGTTGCTCTGCCTTTTTCATCGGTTTTGAGTTTTCCTTTTTCGATGATTTCCGCACCGTTCATAAACTGATATTTCAGCTGTGTGTTCTTCTGTGCATTTCCCGAGATATCGCGGAGAATAACGAACAATTCGTTTGTTTGTCCTGAAGTTGAAATGCTGTCTTTCAGTACAGTTTCGGCTACCCATTGGTGGTTGTGTTCCGGGTCAATCTTGAGTGGGGTATACGATAAATCTTCGGTTGAATTGCTGGAAGAAACATAGGCTGCCAGAAAATAGATGCCTTTCTTAAGGTCTTCGGGAATCTGAAGATCGCCGGGAGTTGAACCGTGGTTCAGCCTGAAAATTTCCTGAAGAAGGGGAGTTCCCTTTTTGTCGTAAAGCTTGACATTCAGAGTGCTGTTTTCATTAGCCGAAAGCTGATTGTTCTCATCAGTCACCAATGCGCGAAACCAAATGGTTTCGCCTGGTTTATACAAACTTTTGTCCGTTCTGATCAGAACTTTCGCCCGCGGATTGTAACTGAAATAGTTGGTTATCTGCTGGCCGGGTGAGGTTCCCGGACTTTGGTTTTGCGCTGATGATACTATTGAGGTAAAGATGATGATAACCAATAAGTTTAGTGTTCTCATATGGTTTGGCTTAGTTGTGTTTGGCTTTGCTTTCACCCTTTTCGTTGATTTGAAATAAGGTGTCGTTTTTGAGAGAGTAATCCCGGAGAGCTTTGCGGAGATCTTCAGATGGCTTGATGGTGTTGTAGTCGCCCCAGAAGTTTTCGTCGTAGTTGGTGATGATTTCGGTAAAGATGTCTTTGGAACTAAACAGTTCGTTTCTTTTGTAGTGCGTTCCGTCATCGGCTTTAAATTCGGTTACCAGTAATTGAGAAACGCTGTGAAAGGTAGAGTTGATCTTGTCCTTTTTACTTTTGACCTTAAAGTTGATGGAAGCCTGCGCAGTGCTTAAATGCCATTTGTTGTTGTTCCGGCGGTAGCTTACTTTGTAATCCACATCAATGGGCCTGACATAAAAGTCTTTCGGCTTTTTCTTGATCAACGATTCGTGCGCAAATTTAAGCCCCGAGCGGGCGAGGCTGAATTCGGCCTGAATTAGTGCGAACGTCGACATGTCTACAAACAATTTACCCTGGTAGCAAGGGTAGTCGACCTTTTCTTTGGGTTTGAAACGAATCACATAAGTATCGCGGTTATCAACCTCGATGATCTCCTCGAGTGAATATTTATAAAACTCGCGGAATTCAGGATCCAAAAAAGAATCGATGGTCTTAATAACATCGAGTTTGGTGATGTAATACGGGCCGCCTTGTATCTTGAAGTCGACGACCTTAAACGGTTTGATATTGATGTTTTTACGTCCTTTGATGAATTTTACTTTATCCTGAGTAAATGTGTTTTCATAAGGGGCTTTCCTGATTTCCAGCAACGCTTCGGCAACATCAATATATGTGTTGTCTTGCTTCAGGATTTCTCTGTAAAACGAAGTCAGGATTTCCGGATCGCGCGAATAGTTCAGTGAAATTTTCGACAGAATCTTACCGATAATCTCTTGAGGATTAATTACTGTGACCTTAATTTTCTTGAGCTGGACCGAAGTCGGCTGAAGGTAAATGGTATAGTCGGAATCGGCAATGTCGTTGATTGGCTGGCGATATTGGCGGTAGCCCAGACAGGAGACAATAATCGTATCCTGGACCATTGCTTCCGGAATTTTTAGTTCAAATTCTCCGTCGGCGTTTGAAATGGTACCGATGGTGCTTTTGTCTACCGAGATGCTCGCGTAAGGCAAAACATCTTTTTCTTCGCGGTCGATTACTTTTCCTTTAAAGTGAATAATTTTCGGTTTTTCTTCGGGGAGTTCAGTCTCTTTTTTTTTTACTTCAACCTCTTCGGGTTTGGTTATAATTATTTGGTCGCCAAGAGTTTTATAGTCAAACTTTGATTCGAATAAGGCGTCCAGTGTTTCTTTTATGCTCTTGTCTGAAATCGAAAGGGTTGCCTTTTTATCCGCTTCGATCAGCGAAGCATCGTACGAGAAAAAGACCTGGGCTTTAAATGAAATCTGGTCGAGGACAGATGTAATGGTTTCGTTTTTTGCTTCAATGGTAATTCGCTTATCCAGTACGGAATTGTTTTCCTTTTGTCCGTACGAAATCCTGAACGACAAAAGGAAAACAATGAATAAAATTCCGTAAACTGGTTTCATCTTCAGAACATTTTTTTCAGGAAGAATTCTGTTTTGATCTGCTCTCCGTTTCGGAGAACGGTTATTTTTATTTTTTTGTCTTCCTGACTTTGAAATAGCAAATTTATATCATTTAGTTTCAAAGTTTTGTGGCTTGAGTTGTTTAATGCAATAATCTGATCGTTTTCCTGAATTCCGGCATAATAAGCAGGCGAATTTTTGCGGATATTGCTGACTATATAGATTGGCACCCCCGGCATTGGGTTGGTAACCTCCAGTCCGCTCATGTTGTAGTTGAAATCGTCTTTCAGACTGCTGTTTGGTCTCAGGATCAGTCGTTTGCCAGGGTAGTCCATAGTTACGTAGAACCTGCGGAGGATTTCGGCTCCCAGTGTGCCGTTGCGGTCGTTTTTACCGATAAGCTGATCGACCAGATCGTTTTCAGGAAAGGCTACAATGGGCTCGTACAGAACCAGTGGTCCGACCCAGATTGCACCGATTCGCCCCTTTTTGCCATACAAGTCGCCGCTCAGGCCACGGCCCAGGAATGTCTCAATGTGGTTCTCCGGAAGTGAAATCCGGTTGTCCGAGTTGGTTGATAACCAGATCGCATCGCTTGCGCCGGTGTCAACCAGCAGTTTCACCGGAACATCGGTATTTTTGTCGGTAACAATGCTCGTTTTTACGAAAGGCTTGTTTTGTTCGAAAGTAAGCGGAAGAACAATATCTTTTTCTTTGGCTTTATAGCTGAAATATTCGGGCTTGGTTAATGTAATCTTATGGTCGGTATAGTCGA
>JAEUSS010000030.1 GCA_016788685.1 Prolixibacteraceae bacterium
GCAATTCTAATTGATACTTTTGAAAATTAGCCCGCTTGTGCGTCAGTCGTAGTCTGGGTCTCTTTTTTCATCTCAATTTTTCCTTCCAGCAATTCACGGTATTTCCGTTCAACTTCGCGACTCTCATCGCACAACGAGTAAAACTTCCCTTTCCAGTAGTCGATTTCCTTTTGCTTATTCACACACTCAGGGCAGGAATAAGTCGTAACCTTAGGATCTGTAATTAGGTTTTGAGTTTCCGATTCAGGATAGATTAATGGTTCATTACTTTTAATAAGCATTTCTCCGACACCTGTCAAAAACCAAACTTTTTCTATGTCAGTATAGAATTCTAATATTGACTCAACCATTTTCTTTGATAAGTCTCTTCCATCTTTCCTCGATTTACCTAATAATCCAATTGAAAGTGACATTTGTGAAGTAACAAGATTGTCATTCAACCCTTTCAATTTCATATACTTATCAAATCGATCTATAATTCTCTCCATTTATATTGAAAAAAGTTCTATAAAAGTGTTGTTGATATAGAAATAACTTCTATATTTACACAACAATTCTAGCACTAATATACTACTATTTGAACACTATTTAAATACACAAATACAATGACAAGAGAAGAGCTTAAAAAGCTAAAGAAATCGATGCCTAGAGGATACAGAGATACCCTGTCAGAAGAATTCAATGTCACGACTGGTTATATTGACCAAATTTTAAGAGGAGATAAAACAAGACCTGACATCATCGATCGTGCTATTGAAATTGCAGCCATATACAAAAGATATCTCGCCGACCAAAAGGCCAAAATCAAAAAGCTATGATGACAATGAATATCCCTTCCGGACTGGAAGATCACAATCTCGAAATTTATCGATTCAAAAATACGGCACGTGCAATTTATGACGGCAAAACGATGAATTACCTCGACCTGCCCGAATCGATCCGCGAAGTATTCCAGGCTGAACTGATCAGCGACCGGAAAGCATGCAACTGTCTTCGTTCAAAAATGTGCATCACCGATGCCGAACAAATGGAAGTAACATTTGTGTCGTGCCGATACGGTGCTCTTAACCACATTGCCGACCTGAAGGGTAAAAAAACAGCCTCAGATATGCCGGTTTGCGACGAAACAGAAACCTGCCCGGGATATGACATTGTTTGCAAAGCTCCGGAAGGCCCGGGCGGAAGTCTGGCCAAACGCGAATTCCAGATCGCTGTATTGATTGCAAGCGGAAAGCTCGACAAAGAGATATCTGACGAGCTCGGAATTAAAATGCCAACCACCCGGACACACATCAACCGGATACGCGAAAAGCTGGGCGTGAACAACCGCATTGAAATTGCCCTCTGGATGCATAAACAAGGAACACTTTAAACTCCATAACCATGAAACTCGAAGCATTTGAAAAACTGGTCATTACCGCGAAATCAAAACGGACGAACGGGCGTGTAATTGGAATTAAGAATGAGGCGAATGGTACAACAACCTACTTTATTGAACCGCTAAGGGTCGACTTTTCTCCATTCACACATGGTTCGAAGATCATGAGAGTTAGTTCAACCGACATTGAAACCAATGCGGTGAATATTGAAAAACATATCGTGTAAAAACAGTAAGCAGTACTGGACGCTGCTTTACAATGGGTCCTGCGTGCAAATCCACCAAGATTAGCCCCGGAGTTAGCAAGCGCCGGGGCAACCGAACCACTCGAAGGGAAACATGACTGAGTGAGCTATGAATGAGGGAGGGCATTAAACAATGAATGCGACGTGCCGCGAACGCTGTTTGACGCGGGGTAAACACGGAGGGACAGTCAAATCATTC
>JAEUSS010000148.1 GCA_016788685.1 Prolixibacteraceae bacterium
TATAACGATTTGTAGCTTAAAATCAGCCTATTTGCCGGGCGTAAAGGGGTATTTAAAAAATACTTAACACAGTACATTTTCTTTGGCCGGTACAAACATTCGCCGGGTTATTTCGTACTGAGCTTAAAACTGCGCACAACACGTAATTTATAGTTTCAGGGGCTCAGCAAGTTGCAGGTTTTTATTTTTTCTCCTTGAACAATCCCAGTTTTGAGTAGTTATAATCTCACTCGGCAGTATGTCGGATCAAACAGAGTAGTATAATTTAAACATTAATACAATGACAAAGATTTCAGAAGTAGTAAAACGCGGGGTAGTATCCGGCGACGATTTACAAAAGGTATTCAGGATTGCAAAAGAAAACCAGTTTGCTTTGCCGGCCGTGAATGTGGTTGGCTCCGATTCGGTAAACGCAGTGCTCGAAGCTGCTAAACTGGTAAATTCACCGGTTATTATTCAGTTTTCAAACGGAGGGGCTCAGTTTTATGCCGGGAAAGGCCTGAAACTCGACGGGCAGCAGGCTCAGGTTGCCGGGGCTATCGTTGGTGCAAAGGCGGTGCATTTGCTTGCCGGACTTTATGGCGTTCATGTGGTGTTGCACACCGATCATGCCGCCAAAAAACTATTGCCCTGGATTGACGGCCTGCTGGATGCCGGTGAAAAACATTTCGCCGAAACCGGGAAACCGCTGTTCAGCTCGCATATGATCGATTTATCCGAAGAACCACTTCAGGAAAACATCGAGATTTGTAAAAAATACCTGGCCCGTATGAGTAAAATCGGCATGACACTTGAAATCGAACTGGGTGTCACCGGTGGAGAAGAAGACGGCGTTGACAATTCGAGTGTCGACAATTCATTGCTCTACACTCAGCCCGAAGATGTGAATTTTGCTTACGAAGAACTGAGCAAAATCAGCCCGAACTTTACCATTGCGGCCTCGTTTGGCAACGTTCACGGTGTTTACAAACCCGGTAATGTGAAACTGACTCCTAAAATTCTGGATAATTCGCAGAAATACATCTCAGAAAAACATGGTCTGGGCAAAAAGCCAATCGATTTTGTTTTCCACGGAGGATCAGGCTCATCACTTGAAGAAATCCGCGAAGCTATTTCATACGGCGTGATTAAAATGAATATTGATACCGATACACAATGGGCTACCTGGGATGGTGTCCGGATGTATGAAGCTAAAAACCGTGCATACCTTCAGGGGCAGATTGGTAATCCGGAAGGAGATGACAAGCCAAACAAGAAATATTACGACCCGCGTGTTTGGTTACGCAAAGGACAGGAAACAATGATCGAAAGGTTAAAGATTGCATTTAACGACCTGAATAATATTGACAGAAGTTAAATCGGAATAATTGGGATGAAAAAATGAGAAGCCGGAAGTTTTCCGGCTTTTTTATTTTCAAAAAATGAAGTAAATTAGTTAAATAATCAACCTTATGAACTTCAGGCAATTATTACAAGACTATTTTACTTTTAGCCGCAACGAACGAAAAGGACTGATCATTCTGCTGATCATTATTTTTCTGTTGGCAGTCGTCAACAAAGTCATGTTTCATTTTGAAAAAACGGGGAAGACGGATAGCGTATTATTTGATTCTGCCAAAGAAGAATTGGGTTTGCTGAATGATTCTGTAGATCTTCATCAGAGGCCGGCAGCGGTGCTTTCAAAGGTTAATCCCCGGTTCGTTCAGGAAGATGGTTCATATCACGCGGAGAGGCAACAGCCCAAAGAAACAGCCACATCAGCTCCCGAGCTTTTCCCGTTTGATCCTAACAGGGCGAGTGATGGTGATTTTTATCGGTTGGGCTTCTCGGAAAAGCAGGTGATAAGCATCAGGAAATACATGAAAAGCGGGGTTGTTTTCAGAAACAGAGACGATTTCTTCAGGATAAAAGTGATTACCGTAAATCAGCGTGAAATGCTGGCTGATTATGTTTTGATCGGACAAAACGAAAATACATCTTCCGAAAACGTTGTTTTACCCGGGCAGGTTTCGGTTGAACTCAACTCTGCAGATTCAATTTTACTGAAGCAATTGCCTGGAATCGGAGATAAACTCTCGAAACGCATTGTGAAATACCGCGATTTGTTGGGCGGTTTTCATTCTGTCGGTCAGTTAAAGGAAGTATACGGTCTGCGGGAGGAAACCATAGACGGCATCGCGGATAAGGTGACGGTCGACATCTCTAAAATCAAAAAGATTGATCTGAATTTTGCTGATGTCAGTGAATTGTCCAGGCATCCGTATCTTCAAAAAGATCTTGCAAAGCGGATTGTGAAATTCAGGTCAGAAAAAGGAAGCATTCGCAGTTTGGATGTTTTGCGCGACAGTATGATTTTAAACATAGACGATTACAACAGATTAAAGCCCTACTTCTAAAACAAAAATTAAAGCTTTGCGTTGAACTATAGCGTGCGATGAACTAGTCAAAATAGGGTTTGAAATAAATTTTTTGGTATAAATTTGATTAGTAATGTTTAATTCATAAATTTGCGGCTCAAATTTTAACTAGAAAAATATAATTCCATGATCGTTATTCCAGTAAAAGAAGGCGAAAATATCGAAAGAGCGCTTAAGAGATTTAAAAGGAAGTTTGAAAAAACGGGAGTTGTAAAAGAATTGCGCGAAAGACAAGCTTTTACAAAACCTTCAATTGAAAGAAGAGCCGAAATTAAAAAGGCTATTTATATTGAAAATTTGCAGCGTCAGGACGACTAGAAGTTTCTGGGAGGTTCCTGCATAAGATGAAAATTATTTGCTAATGTCCCATCAGGAATCATTTATCAATTACCTGAAATACGAAAAAAGGTATTCCCACTTGACTGCGGTTGCCTATAAAAAAGACCTCGATCAGTTTGAAGAGTTTTTTGTCAAAACGATCGGGGATTTTAATGTGGAAGGGATAAATGATAAAGTAGCCCGAATGTGGGTTGTTGAAATGATGGATAAGGGGCTTTCGTCCCGTACGGTAAATAAGAAAATCTCGGCCTTAAAGTCTTTTTATAAATATTTATTGAGGTTGG
>JAEUSS010000177.1 GCA_016788685.1 Prolixibacteraceae bacterium
CTAAACAGCAGCAGCGACCGTCTCCTGAATACAGTCACCAACTTCCTCGACATTTCGTTACTCACTTCCGGGAACCAAAAAATTTACAAAAAAAATGTCGCTTTGGAAAATCTGCTTGACGAGGTATGCTCCAGGTTTACGGAAAGCTGTGAGGAAAAACAATTGACTTTACTCCTGCAAAAACCCGAATCGGCACCAACTGACAGTATATATACCGACCGTGACCTGTTGGGCAAAATCCTGCATCAGTTAATTGACAACGCCGTGAAATTCACCACAAAGGGGAGCATTACCGTTGGATACAAAAAACTGAACGGTTTTATTCTTTTTCATATACAAGATACCGGAATGGGCATATCTGAAGAAAACAGAAAACTAATATTCAGCAACTTTACACAAGGCGACACCACCGACACCCGCGTATATGAAGGTACCGGCCTCGGGCTTTCTATTGCAAAAGGTCTTACCGAATTGCTCGGCGGAATGATGTGCCTCGAATCTGAAAAAGACAAAGGCTCTACATTCTATTTCTCGGTGCCATCCGCTTAAGAAACCTGATCTGCACTTCCGGCTACAACCGTATAAAAATCGTCGGGATTCAGATATTCTTGCGCCAGCTTTTGTAACTCCTCCGAGGTAAGGTTGCGCAAGACATGCAAGTAATTATCGTAAAACGAATAGTCCAGACCAAAATCGTTAATGGCTTTAAAGCTTCCGGCCAAAGCAAACGGGCCGTCGAAATCACGCAGAAACTCACCCAACAGGTAACTCTTTACCGTTTCCAGTTCATTTTCAGAAACCGGTTCATTTTGTAAGCGCCTCATCTCAATGGCAATTTCGGATAAAGTAGGTTCGACATATTCGTTCCCCACTTCGGTTGAAATGACCAGGTAACTGGCCCGTTTCAACGTCAGGACAAAACTCCCGATTCCATAGGTATATCCTTTTTCTTCGCGAATATTGGTCATCAGCCGGGAGCCAAAATAACCACCCAAAATGGTAACCAGGACAGACAATGCATGATAGTCCGGATGACTCTTTGAAACCCAGAACCTCCCTACCCTGATGGCGCTCTGCACTCCGTTGGCTTTTTCAACCTGATGGCGTTTCTGAGAACTGGAACTGATCGCATATTCCGGAACCTGAACCGGTTTCTTCTGCCAGTCAGTTCCGCCAAAATGAGCATCCAGCAGATTCAACACCGTTTCATCCACTTTGCCTGCCACCAGAATATGACAATTTCCGGAGTGATAATACGATTTATAAAACGACAACAAATCAGTGCGGCTGACACGACCAAAATCGGCCAGTTTATTATTGATGGCATACGGATGTTTGTCGCCAAACAGAACCTGGGTAAATTTTTTCTGGCAAAGCGTGCGTACTTTTTCGTTTTCGAGCAGCCATTTTTGCCTGTTCTTGGCAACCAGTACTTCCAGTTCGTGCTCCGGAAAAACAGAACGTTTAATCATCTCTTCCGTCACTTCCAGAATGGCGGGCAGATGTTTCCCGAGTGTTACGATATTAACAAACCCCTGATTCTGGTCGACCAGCAACTGGATATAAGCACCGTAGAAATCGAACTTTTCGGCAATTTCGGCGGCCTTGTATTTTTCGCAGCCTTCCTCCAGCATCGAATTACACAGGCTCGAAACCAGATTCGCCGGTTGGTACCAGGTTCCGGCTTCAAAAACGAAATCAATTTTAACCACATCCTGAGTTCCGGCATTGATGAAATAAACCGGGATTCCATTGGATAGCAGCCTCTTCTCGGCTTTCACCACATCAATGTGTTCAATTGGATTAACTGTGGGTTGTATCGTGCGATTCAGCATATATTACTTTTTAGCAATGTAATTAACCACCGAACAGTTTTCGGAACGGAAGATGCGTTCAGCAACCTCCCGCACAAGTTCCGGGGTAACTGCACGGTAACTGTCAATCTGTGAGTTGATCAGGTTGGCATCTTGCAATATTTCGTTGGTTGCCAGATTCATGGCTTTGGTCAGGTAATTCATCTCGCCGTAAACAATGTTGGCTTCCACTTTATTTTTCACTTTTTCGAGCTCGTATTCCGGCACCGTTTTTTGTTTCATGCGGTCGAGTTCGCGTTCTATGGCTTTTCGGGCCGTTTCCAGCGAAACTCCGTCACTCGGTTTTCCTGAAATCACGAAAAGTCCAGGTTCATAATCTCCTGAAAGATATGCATCCAGCTCTGTGAACAGTTTTTCTTTCTGCACCAGGTTTACATACATCCGCGACGAGTTTCCGTTGGAAAGCACATCCGATATCAGGTCGGTGGCGTAATACATCGGGTCGAGCCTGCCGGCCATGTGATAGGCCATGTAAATCATATCGTTTGGCACATCCCTGAAAACAGTTTGTTCGCGCATTTCTGTTTGTTCAGGCTCTTTAGGGAGGTTCCGCGGTTTAATATTCCGGTTCGGAACCGGGCCAAACCACCGTTCTGCCAGCTTCAGAACCTCGTCAAACTCAACATCTCCGGTAACCACCAGCACAGCATTGTCAGGCGCATAATGAGCAAAGAAAAAGTCTTTGACCTGCTTCATGGTAGCCTGTTCAATGTGACTGATTTCGCGCCCGATGGTGGGCCATTGGTACGGATGCACCCGGTACGTGAGCTGCCTCAGCAAAGGCCATACATCGCCGTAAGGCTGATTGAGGTAACGCTGCTTGAACTCCTCAATCACCACATTGCGCTGCACATCCAGACTCTGTTTCGAAAAGGCCAGTTCCAGCATGCGGTCAGATTCGAGCCAAAAGCCGGTTTCGATGTTATTTTTGGGCAGGGTGAGGTAATAGTTGGTCAGGTCGTTTGACGTGTAGGCGTTATTATCGCCGCCGGCTTTCTGCAAGGGTTCGTCGTACGAAGGAATATGCTTTGAACCTCCGAACATCAGGTGTTCAAACAGATGAGCAAATCCGGTACGATCCGGATGTTCGTCGCG
>JAEUSS010000194.1 GCA_016788685.1 Prolixibacteraceae bacterium
TAATGAACTTGAACTATACTACTGGTAATAAGGAGGATGAGAGATATGTTTGGAGTCGGTTCCTGAAAGGCGACAGTCAGGTTTTGAGCCTGATTTATCTGCATCACTTTAATGCGTTGTTCGATTACGGATGTCGCTTTACTAATGATCGTGACTTGGTGAAAGACTGCATTCAGGAGGTATTTTGTACGTTAATCCGGACACGTAAAAATCTGAGTGAAACGGATAATGTCCGGCTTTATCTGTTGAAGTCACTGAAACGGAGGATTATCAGGGAGCTTAAAAACACCGGAAATCAATCCCGGTTATTGAATGAAGAGGAATATTCGTTTGATTTACGTTGGGCTGAGAACCTGGATAATCACTTGTTAGAGCTTAATGAAGAGAAGAGACAACTCATTGCAGAAGCTATGTTGCTGCTTACCGAACGACAAAAAGAGGCGATATACCTCCGGTTTAACCGGGGACTCGAATATGAAGAAATTTCCTTCATTTTAAATCTTAATTACCAGTCGTCCAGGGCTCTTGTTCACAGGGCCATTGAAAAACTTCGGGAAGTTGTCCGGGTTCAGGGAGAAAAAGCAAGACTAATTTTATTCGCGATTCTTTGTATGGAAGGCGAATGTGTTGTTTAGCACAAAAAAAATACTTCGGGCGGCATCAACAAAAACGAAAACCGTGTCTTCTTCATGCAGAGATTATAATTTATGGAGAAGTACAGGGATTATTCAACCGTTGATTTTTTAAACGATGAAAGCTTTCTGCGGTGGCAGAGCAATCCATCGGCTCAGGAAAGCAATTTCTGGGAGGCATTTCAAAATAAATATCCCGGGAAACGGGATGAAATCAAAGAGGCCGTCACAATTTTTAAACTGTTCCATTCAAAGGAAGATGGCCTTGCTATGGACGAACAGTACGAGCTTTGGAAAAGGATTCAGAAAGAAGGCAAAAACTCAGCGCGAACCATATTCCTGCATTGGTTAAAATATGCAGCCATCTTATCCCTGGTTTTTCTGTCGGGAGCTTTAACCTATTACTTCTACCAGCATACCGAAACGCAGTATCAGCTCGAGTTGGCTGAAGATACTAAGATTGGTAAAGGCGAGGCAATGATTATTCTCCCCGATGGTTCACGGGTGTCATTGGAGAAGCAGCTTTCAGAAATTTCATACAGTCAGAATGGAAATCAGTTGATTGTGAATAGAGATACCATCACTCCCAAAGCTGCGGCCGGAGATGAGTTGATGCATAAAGTTATTATTCCATACGGTAAAAAATCAATGATTGTTTTGTCTGACGGAACCCGTGTTTGGTTAAATGCCGGGAGTCAGCTGGTTTATCCTTCCATCTTTTCGGGCGAAAAACGTCAGGTCATGCTGGTGGGCGAAGCCTTTTTTGATGTCGCTAAAAATCCTGAGAAACCTTTTTTTGTGCATACCTCTGATGTTATTGTTGAGGTAACGGGAACCCGGTTTGATATTTCGGCTTATCCTGAAGATAAGCTGGTGCAAACGGTTCTGGAAGAAGGGAAAGTGACGTTGAATATTGAAGGAAAGGGGATTTTAAGCAAGGGCGGAAAGATTGAGATGTGCCCGAATCAGAAGGTTGAGTTGAATCGGGAGACCGGAGAAGCTAAAACCCAGCGGGTTGATGTGTCAAAATATATATCCTGGAAAGATGGGATGCTTGAGTTTGAAAAGGTTGATCTGGTCAGGGCGCTGAAACAGGTGGAACGATACTACAACGTGAGGGTATTCCTGGCCGATCCGCTGACGGGTTGTTATAAGTTATCGGGGAAGCTCGATCTGAAAGATGATCCGGAACAGGTATTGAATGTAATAAAGCTGACGGTGCCAATTGATTGGCAAAAGAAGAGCAACGGTGACTTTGTGATTATTAACAAATAAATATCGAAGGACAATGAACTAAAAAAACGATCCGAAGAATGTTCCCGCATTCCCCGGATCAAGATTAAACGTGAATTTGATTAGTGTTTTAAAACTAAACGTCTAAATGTATGAAAAAAAAGTTTCAAGAACGAATCTTCCATGGCTACGGAAGACTAAAAAAACTATCCCTTATTATGAGGTTATC
>JAEUSS010000267.1 GCA_016788685.1 Prolixibacteraceae bacterium
GATTGCATTATTTTCTTTTGTCGCAAAAAGATCATACATTCTTTTTACAGTTTCAATATTTCCCATCTCTCTGAAGTTTCTGGATTTAAGTTTGTGTTTATTGTTGTTTGTTTATTTTTTTCCCGTTCGTACTCAGAAGAAAACAAAGAGGCTGTTAGTTAAGTTTATTCTGACATTGCGGCTAGTATTTTTTGTTGCCTGTTCGTGCCGTTTTGCAATGACTGCCGCTCCGTAAATGTCAGTTCCGGATCATTCTTTTCTTCTGATTTTAGCGATTTGAACTGATCTGTTTATCTGGTTGTAATGTAATTGTCGGTAATTCATTAGTTTAAAGATTTTGATTTTACTTATTAGTAAGTATATTTGTAGCGAAATTAATACTTAAAAATCATGTCGGTAACTCGCGAAAAGATTCTGGAACTTGCGGAAGAATTAATTCTGACCAAAGGTTATAACGGATTTAGCTATCAGGATATTTCAACTGTAATGGGAATTAAAAATGCCGCCGTTCATTATTATTTCCCAAGCAAAGAGAACCTCGGGACTAGCATCTTAAAAACAAATATTCAACGGTTTGAAGAGATGGTCGAGAACATGCAGAACCGAAATTTTGATGAGCATCAGCAGGTTGAGTCATTCATGAAAATTTACCTCAAAAGTAACCGGGAGAATAAAATATGCCTGATTGGTTCACTCGGAACAGACATCAACACGCTCAGCGAACCAATGCGGGCCGAACTGCAAAAGATGGTCGGACGAATTGTTAACTGGCTTGAAGCTGCGCTTGAGGCTGGTCGCTCAAAGGGACTCTTTAGTTTTCAGCCTTCAGCACGCGATCAGGCTCTTCATATATTGTCTGCCTTGGTTGCGGGTCTTCAGCTTGCCCGAATCCTGAATAAATCAGACTTCAAGAATATACATCAGGCCATTTGGGAGGAAATTACTCCCCATGCAAACAAACAATTATAACCACTAAAAAGAAGAAAATGAAACGAGTAGTAATTACCGGACTTGGAGCAATTACCCCACTGGGAAATTCAGTTTCTGAATATTGGGAGACGCTGATAAAAGGGAAAAGCGGAGCAACAACCATTACCCGCTTCGATGCATCGGCGCTAAAAACAAGGTTTGCCTGCGAGGTAAAGTCGTTTGATCCATTGCTGTACATGGAAAAGCCCGAAGCCCGAAAAAACGATCTGTTTTCGCAATATGCGCTGGCCGCCACACACGAATGTATTACTGATTCGGGAATAGAATTCGAAAAGGCCGACCGCAATCGCTGCGGGGTAATCTGGGCAACAGGGATCGGAGGAATCGGCACTTTTGAAAATGAAATCAGAGAATATTTTTCGCCGGAAGCAAAAGGGCGGATAAGCCCGTTTTTTATTACCAAGATGATACCCAATATGGGTTCCGGACTAATATCAATCAAATATGGCTTGCACGGAGCCAGCTATGCCACTGTTTCGGCTTGTTCGTCATCAAACCACGCACTCACCGATTCTTATAACCTGATTAAACTGGGAAAAGCCGATGTCATGCTGGCCGGAGGTTCAGAAGCCCCGATAACCCCGTCAACAGTGAGCGGATTCAGTGTCATAAAAGCACTTTCGGAACGAAACGACAGTCCGGAACAGGCCTCCCGGCCATTTGATGAGCATCGGGACGGGTTTGTTTTGGGCGAAGGTGGCGGTGTTCTGATGCTGGAAGAACTGGAACATGCCAAACGAAGAGGGGCGAAAATTTATGCCGAAATGACCGGTTACGGATTGGCTTCTGATGCTTATCACATCACCGGTTCGCATCCCGAAGGGCTTGGCGCCAAACTGGCTATGACCGAAGCCATGCGTGAGGCAGGCCTGAATCCCGGAGATATTGATTACATCAATGCTCATGCCACCTCAACCCCCGTTGGCGATATCAGCGAAGCCCGGGCGATAGCAACGATCTTTGATTCCTGCCTGTCGAAAACAGCGGTAGGAGGGACCAAATCGATGACCGGGCATTTGCTTGGAGCGGCAGGCGCCATTGAAGCGATGTGTTGTGTTCTGGCGGTAAAAAACGACCTCATACCGCCTACCATCAATCTGGAAACGCGCGATTCAGGGATAGACCCGCGCTTCCGGGTGGAACAAACGGCCAGCAAACAGAGGGTTAAGGCAGCCCTCAATAACTCATTCGGCTTTGGCGGGCACATTGT
>JAEUSS010000314.1 GCA_016788685.1 Prolixibacteraceae bacterium
TTAAAATTGCTGAAAGATAGGAAAAAATCGAAACGGGTGTTTCCGTAAAACTGTTTACTTTTGAACCAACAATTAACCGCTTGCTCTGTTGTTTCAGGCAACGCGGCTCTTATGGCGGGCGAACTGCGCGGAGTGACCTGCCTGCTTATTTCTGAATGGTTTATGAATTATCTGGCTCATATTTATTTATCGGGAGATTCGGACGAGATTATTCTCGGGAATTTTATTGGCGATTATGTGAAGGGAGCCCAGTACAGGCAATACCCCGAGCGCGTTGCCTACGGAATACTTCTGCACCGGAGCATCGACTCGTTTACCGACCGGCATGCCGGAGTGAAAGAATGCACCGCGCTGCTGAAACCGGGCTTTGGCAGGTATGCCGGAGTTGTTGCCGATGTGTTTTTCGACCATTTTCTGGCAGCCAACTGGGGCGAATATTCGTCTTGTACGCTGAAGCAGTTTTCGAGGCATGCCCATGCCGTTTTCTTATCCAACTTTATGCTTCTGCCTTTCCGGGTCAAGCAGTTCTTGCCTTTCCTGATTCAGCACAAACGACTGGAATCGTACGCGAAGAGCGAAAATCTGCACCAGGTACTTGAAATCATGTCGAGGCGCACGTCGCTGCCCCCGAACAGCGAATGGGCCATGCAGGTTTTACGTGAGGAATACAGCCGGTTTGATGCACTGTTCCGGAGCTTTTTTGCTGAGCTGATTCATTACGTCGAATCCGAATTTGAGGTCCGGATAGACAGGCCTGTGCAAGTTCGCTGAACCTGAGGGAATCTTCCCCGGAGAAGTTTTTTTAGTAGCTCAGCTGTTCGAAGCGGCTGGCATCGAGCCTGACAAATACGAACAAAAGCAGCGTGAACGACCAGAGCGATGAGCCTCCGTAGCTGAAAAAGGGCAGAGGTATCCCGATGACGGGTGCCAGGCCGATGGTCATACCTATGTTTACGGCAAAGTGGAAAAACAGGATGGTGGCCACGCAGTATCCGTAAACCCGGCTGAACTTCGACCGGTTGCGCTCGGCCAGAAAAATCAGGCGCATCAGCAGGGCCATAAACAGCCCGATAACCAGGGTGGAGCCCAGGAATCCCCATTCTTCGCCAACGGTGCAGAAGATAAAATCGGTACTTTGTTCAGGCACAAAATCGAACTTGGTTTGGGTGCCCTGAAGGAATCCTTTTCCGAAGAAACCTCCGGAGCCAATGGCTATTTTCGACTGGTTGACGTGATATCCGGCGCCATGTAAATCCGACTGAATTCCGAGCAACTCGTTGATACGGTCACGCTGGTGCTGCTCCATGATGTTGTGGAAGACATAGTCGACCGATACCGAAAATAATACCGAACCAAGGTAAATGCCGATTAAAATGGCCAGGCTTCGCTTGTGGAGCATAATGGCCCACAAAAAGAACACTAACGATGAAATGAAGGCAGCTGCAAAAACAAAATACAACGGATCAACACCGCCCTCTGCCAGATAGTTGATGAGCCATAATATCCCGAATATGGAAGTGAAAGTTGCCATGCCAATCAGGTTCCGTTTGGTTTTCTTCCGAATCAGATAGTTGATTAAAAAGGCAGCGAAAGTCAATATCAGTATGGTTGGCAATGGTTCCAGTACCATCGTCAAAACAAAGACCAAAGCGATCAGGAAGCTGAAAAACAAAACAATTCCGTTGAGCCCCTCGCGGTAAAGTACCAATAGAAATACCCCGAATACGATAGCCGAACCCGTGTCGTTTTGCAAGAAGATCAGTCCGACCGGAACAAAAAGAATACCGGCCAAAGCCAAAAGCGACTTCCAGCTGTGCATCTTGAAGTTGTATGAGCTGATGTATCGGGCAAGGGCAAGCGATGTCCCCATTTTCATGAATTCGGAAGGCTGAAGTAAAAAGCCGCCAAACTGAATCCACGATTTTGCGCCGTTTATTGTTGTCCCGATAAACGGCACCAGCATCAATAGAAATATGATTGCGATGTATATCGGAAAGGCAAAAGTGACAAAGAATTTGGAATCGGTGTTGATCATCAGTACGGCAATGAAGATGGCCGCACCGATCCACATCAACTGTTTTCCGTATTGTTGGGTCATGTCGAATATGCTCTTGTGCTCTTCGTTGTAAACGGCTGCATAAATATTTATCCAGCCAATAAACATCATGGCCAGGTAAATGGAAATGGTAATCCAGTCGACATTGTTCCAAACGTTGGTTTTTTTCTGCACTTTAAAGTTTCCTTTTTACTTCAACAACATTCAACAAATCGGTTTCAATTAATCGTTGCTCCAGATCTTTTCTTCGCGGAGCAATCGAATCGTTCAGGTATTTTTCAATCAGCAGCCCGGCGATAGGTGCGGCGTAAGTTGCTCCAAAACCGGCATTTTCGATGTAAACGGCAATCGCAATCTTTGGGGTGTCGCGCGGGGCAAAGGCCACGAAGGCCGAGTGGTCGGCGCCGTGCGGATTTTGTACGGTCCCGGTTTTTCCGCAAACAATAACACTGTCGAGTTTTACGGTGTGCTGTAACTTGGTATCTTCAATAACGGCCTGCATCCCTTCAATAACGGTATTGAAATGTTCGGGGCGTATGTCAATGACTTTCTTTTCGAACTCCAGTTCATGGGAAACCCTGTTGGGATCCTGAATAGCCCTCACCAAATGGGGAGTGATGTAGTACCCCCGGTTGGCAATAATGGCAGCCATGTTGGCCATCTGAAGCGGAGTAACCAGTATCTCACCTTGCCCGATGGACAGGGAACGTATGGTCATCGCGTTCCACCTTTTCTGTCCAAAATATTTGTCGTAGTAGCTGGTTTCTGCAAGGTTTCCTTTTCGTTCAGAGGATAATTCGGTGCCGACCCGCTGAGCAAATCCGAAGTTGACCACATGGTCGCGCCAAACCCGGTAGCCCTCTTCGGCAGTGGGCGAGTGGTTGATGATCGAACGGAACACGTTCCAGAAATAGGGGTTGCACGACTCACGAATCCCTTCGCGCATGGCAACCGGACTTGCGTGACTGTGGGTGCACCGGATGGGTGTCGATCCTTGCCCGGAGCACGAAAAACGGTCGTACGGAGTAACCGAATGTTCCTGAAGTGCAATCAGCGCGTTGACCAGTTTAAAGGTTGAGCCCGGCGAGTATTCACCGATGATGGCCCTGTTCCAGGTGGGTTTGTACACCGAATCCTGCATCAGTATGCTGTAATTCTTGCTTCGCTGCCGGCCAACGAGTAAGTTGGGGTCGTACGAGGGGGCGCTGACCATTAGTATGATTTCTCCGGTAGCCGGTTCAATAGCTACAACTGCCCCTTTCTTATTGGTCATCAGCAATTCGGCATAGGCCTGAAGTTTCGCGTCGAAGCCTGTGATCAGGTTTTGCCCCAGAATGGCTGTGGTATCTTCCAGCCCGTCGTTATATTTTCCTTTGATGCGGTTGTGAACATCAACCATCGATTTCTGGACACCTTTTATACCCCTGAGTTCTTTTTCGTAGGCTTTTTCGAGGCCACTTACACCAATGTAATCGCCCGATTTGTAATATTTATCGGTTTCGATTGTACGCTGATTAACCTCGCCCACAAAGCCAAGAGCCTGAGCAGCACTCTTGCTCGGGTATTCGCGCAGGGTTCGTGACTGGACGAAAAAACCGGGGTACTTGTATAGCTTCTCCTGAAGCGGAGCATAAATGTCGGATGAAATTTGTCCGGCAACGATGGAGGGTTTATATCTGGAGTATTGTTTAGCCTTTGCAATGGCCTCTCTCAGATCCTTCCGGTCGAGTTGTATAATGTTGCACAGTTCGGTGGTGTCAAAGGCTTTTACTTCCCTCGGAATAAGCATTAGGTCGTAAGCCGCTTTATTGTATACCATCAGCTCATTGTTCCGGTCGTAAATATAACCTCTGGCCGGGTAAATGGTAATTTCGCGGAGAACATTCCGGGTTGCAAACTGCTTGTAGGTTTTGTTGGTAATCTGCAGAGTGAAAAGGCGGAGTACAAACAGGATTCCGACTCCGAGCATGATGCCGGCAACAATAACTTTGCGTTTCGAAAAAGTATCCACAGCTTGCTAGTTTTTAAAGACGATGAACTGACTGGCAAGTATAATGACAATCGAAAACACGCTGCTTAGAATATAACGCAGGAAAGTTTCAAAGAAGTCGCTGAACGAAAATGTTTCAGCATAAAAGAGGAACAAGTGATGCACCAAAACCGAAATAACGGTGTATTTGATAAAACTGGCAAATCCCAGCTGGCGCATGTTCGGTGTATTGCCCTTTTCAATAATCTCGCGCGATGAGATCAGCTGGGCAACTCCCGGACGCAAAAAACCAAGCAATACTGTTGCCCCGGCGTGCACTCCCGGTGTGTTGTTAAATATGTCAATCGAAATTCCGAGTAAGAAAGAAAGCCCGAGCAGAAAATAACCCGGAATGGTAAACGGAAGCAGCAGAATGAACAGAATGTAAATATACGGGTTGACCAACCCGCTGAATTGGATGTTATCCAGTATAAGTACCTGCACCAGCACCAGTACGATAAACATGATCACATATTTCCCAAAGTCTTTTATCATTCGCCGACGTTGTTTGATTCCAGTTTGATCAGTTCAGCCCGTTTCGTATTTTTTACCACTTCGACGTATTTCAGTGTTTTAAAATTGGTAGATAATTCAACTTTGATGTTATAAAAGTTTGTTCCGCTTTCCACATCATAGTTTTTTATCGTGCCGATCATGATTCCTTCAGGAAAAATGTTCGAATAACCGCTGGTTACAACCGTATCGCCCACGTTCACCATGATGTGAAACGGAATTTCCTTCAGGTCGGCCGTATTGTAATGTTCTCCGTCCCACACCAAAGCTCCGAAAGCATTATTTTTTGTGATTTTGGCAGGGATACTCAGCCGCCGGTTGAGCAATGACAGTCCCGTCGAATAATTGGGCGATACGCTGGTGATTACACCAACAACGCCATCGGCATCAATAATTCCCATGTCGGGTTTGATGCCATGCCGCGAACCTTTATTCAGGCTGATGTAATTGGATTGCTTGTTGACCGAGTTGCTTATTACTTTAGCCGAAGTAAAGTAATAGGCAGGAGCATCCACTGTATCAGGCCGGTTTACCGGGTATTTCTCCTGAAGGGCGATCCGAAGCTGCAACTGCTTGCGCAACGAAGCGTTTTCAGCAGCCAGGCGGGCATTCGTCCGACCCAGGCTGAAATAATCGTCCAGAGTACTGAACCGGTTGTATATGGAACCAACCAGATTATTGCTTGAATTAATAAATGTTACCCGTTGGTAATTGTTGTAGCTGACAATCAAAATCACCGAGATGATCTCAAGTATCAGGAACATCATTACAAAATAATTTCGTAATAAGAAACGAAATAAACTTCTCATCAGCCGGAAGGTTTACTCCTTCTTTTTCAGTTTTATCTGATCAGGAAAGAGAATTTATTTACATTCTTAAGTGCGATTCCGGTTCCACGGGCAACAGCACGCAACGGATCTTCTGCAACATGAAACTGAATGTTGATTTTATCAGTAAATCGTTTGGCCAAACCGCGCAGTAAAGCTCCGCCGCCAGCCAGCCAGATACCGCGGGTAACGATGTCCGAATACAACTCCGGAGGTGTTTGTTCCAGCGCGCTGAGGATAGCTGTTTCGATTTTTGTAATCGATTTTTCGAGGCAGTGAGAAATCTCCTGATACGAAACCGGAACTTCAATCGGAA
>JAEUSS010000332.1 GCA_016788685.1 Prolixibacteraceae bacterium
AATTTATCAGACTGGTTACCTCTAAAATATTTGTCGACATTAAATGCCGGGTTACCGTCGCTGGCATCGCGTCCAAGAAGCAGTTCTCCCTTTGCATTGGTTCCGCGCATCGTCGGAGGAGCCGAGAGCATACGTGCCCAATAGTTTGTTTCTCCGTTTTGCAATGACTGGTCCTTCCATTTGGCCATTGCAAACTGAATTCCACTTTCAGAGGTCAGCCAATCTTTAATTTTGTAGTCGCCGTTAAATGCGAAATTGAGTCTTTTATAAAAGGTTTCAAGCGATAATCCGTCTTCATCGTAGTATCCAAGGTTCGAAAAATATTTTCCGCGTTCGTTGCCGCCCGTAAAACTAATATTGTAATCCTGTGTTTGAGCCGTTTTGTTCAACCCATAATCACCATAATTGAAATCGCGGTAAATCAAATCGTAATAAGTTCCGTTCGGGTCGTAATTCCCGTTGGCAGCTGTTTTAATCACATCTTTCATTTGTTTCCACCCAGGCTGACTTAATAATTCCTGATTAACACCATCCAGCCGCATCACGCTCCAGATCGCTCTGGAATCGTAATTTCCATCGAGAATATTACCTGCGGCATCTTTATACATGTTACCAGTCCCCCGCGGACCAACACCAGCCACATTGCCGGCCACCAAAGTTCCGTTTTTGATCGCCTGCTCTGCTCCGAGACGCGCCCATTTGATGTAGTTTTCGGCATCAACAAAATCATAAGGTGTATTTAAATAATTGGTGCCGTGTTTCACCTTAACAGTTACCGTTGCAGCACCAACTTTCCCTTTTTTTGAAGTAATAAGAACGACACCATTGCTGGCCCGGGCTCCGTAAATGGCAGTTGCCGAGGCATCTTTCAAAACCTCCATACTTTCAATCTCTTCCGGATTGATGTCACTCAATGAACCGCGAATCTGCCCGTCCATAATAATAAGCGGACTGCCTGTGCCGTCAAAATTGGTACCTCCTCTTAATACCAGTGCAGGCACAGCACCGGGTCGTCCGGTTGCCGTAACGACCCGCAAACCGGAAACTGTACCAGCCAATGCCTGAGCAGGATTAGAACGCATCCCCGTTTCCATTAACTTCATATCGACTTTAGCGATCGATGAAGTTACCTTGCTCCTGGTCTGAGTACCATAACCTACAACAACCACTTCATCAATGGCCTGAACTGAGGTTTGCAAAGCAAAGTTTATTACTGACATGTTTCCTATTTTTTGAGATACAGAAGCATACCCAACCATAGAAACAAGAATTTCATCTTTCCCTTCAGGAACAATAAGCGTGTAGTTACCGTCAAGATCAGTGATTGTTCCAACCGTTGTTCCCTTCACAGCCAAAGTAACTCCGGGCAGTGTTGAACCATCACTTGCATCGGTAACGGTACCTTTCACTGTCTTTTGAGCATCAACCTGTCCAAAAGACATCAGAAACAAAAATGCCATCAGAAGTGGCAGTGGTACAAGAATTTTATTCATAGCGTTAGAATTAGTAATTAAGTTTTTTAATTGCCTTATGTCCTACATAACACAACAAAAATAAATATTTGATTCTTATCGCCAAGAATTTCATGCTCTTTTTTTTAATAGTTT
>JAEUSS010000333.1 GCA_016788685.1 Prolixibacteraceae bacterium
TCAATGAAAGCAGCTAACGAAAAAGTTGAAGTAGCTAAAGCTAAATGGTTCCCTAACTACACTAAAGCTAAAGAAACTTTAGCATATGTTAGCCAGGCAGCTGTTGATACAAAAGCTAAATCAGAAGCTCGTAAAGTTGAACTGAAAGCTGAAACTGAAACTATGATCGGCGAAGTAAAAGCTCTTGTTGAAGAAAACAAAGCTTTGATCGCTAAAGCTCCTAGAGGAAAAGAAGGAAGAGAAGCTTTGGAAGCAATTAAAAGTGACGTTGCTGTTGCTGAAACAACTGTAACTGAAGTTGAAGCTCTTTTAGCTAACGGAGACTTGATCGGTTCTAACGACAAAATCAAAGCCGCTAAAGAAAAAGCTACTTCAATTAAAGCTGAATTGGAAGAAGCTATTGCTAAAAAAGGTGGAAAATAATAATAACTCTTAGGAGTTAGTCGTTTACCATACCCGGGGTCTTTTCCTCGGGTATTTTTTTAATATAACTGAAATGAATTTGGATAAGAGGAAGAAAATCAAATGGTTTGTTGTCGGATTGTTGTCTTTGGTAGTTGTTTCAATAACTGTCAGTGTTATTGTCGTTTCACAAAAAGAATTACCAACTGAAGATTTAAGACTTGCCCGTGAAGCCTTATCAGAAGCGAAAGAGGCAGAGGCTAACATATACTCTGAAAAGATGTACAAAGAATCAGTGCAGATGTATGATTCTGCAATGGTAAACTGGTCAAGAGAAAATGCCAGATTCATCCTTTTCCGGGATTATAAAAAAGTGATTGATTTTGCCCGGAAATCAAAAAAGATTGCCGATGAAGCAAAAGAAGAGTCCATCAAGAAAGCCGATAACCTGAGTAAAAATGTTGAAGCTGCATTTGTTGCTCTGGCGAAGAAGGTTGAATTATATAATAAGCTATTTAAAAATTTGCCTTTGCCTAAATCTGTTTTTGATGCGCATAATAAGTCTAAAATGCTTTTAAGCGAATCAAAAATTGCTCAGCAAAATGGGAAATTGAAGGATGCTGAAGTTTTATTTAAAAAGGCTGATATATACATCAATCACGCTAATGGTGCGGCAGGGAAGATGTTGCGGGACTATTTTAATGATTACGGGCGTTGGAAAAGTTTAGCAAACGAAGCTATCGCAGCTTCTCGGGGCGGAAGTAAAGTTATCTTAGTCGATAAAGTAGCTCATATACTGTATGTGTATCAGAACGGTAAAGTTATCCGAAGTTATGATGCTGAGTTTGGCCCCAACTGGATGGCACATAAAGAGCGTAACGGAGATAAGGCTACACCCGAAGGACATTATCGGGTAACGAAAGAAAAAATGAACGGGAATACAATTTATCACAAAGCGTTGCTTATTGATTATCCGAATGCAGACGATAGACGTAATTTCGCCCTTAAAAAGAAGAAAGGGTTATTATCACGCAGTGCCGGAATTGGCAGCCTGATTGAGATACATGGAAACGGAGGAAAGGGGTTTGACTGGACTAGCGGATGTGTCGGACTAAGAGATCGTGATATGGATGATTTATGCCGGTTGGTGGGAACTGGTACTCGTGTCACTATTGTTGGTTCAATAGCACCCTTGTCGGAGGTGACTAAAGGACTGGATTTTTAATGGTTCCGTAACTTTTTTCATTATTAATAGTTGATACTGTTACAGATTCTAAAATATTGTTTGTTTTAAATTAATACATGACCTATGATTCGTACTATTTTAATTTATCTGACGATTCTCGTTGTCGGAATACTTTTCTTTGTTTCAATGGTCCTTTTTGCAATTCCGGCTTTACAAGAGTCGACACTGGTATTACCCGGTATCTCCCACGGAGCACCGGGCAGCGGTGATGGTTCTGTTGATCAGGCATCTCTTGAAAAGGATATTAATAAGCTTCAGGCCAAATTGGATAAGTTTATTCCCACTGACGCTTATATCATTATAAATACTTCTGAAAATCATTTTTATTTGTATAAAGGGAAGGAATTGATCCGTCAGGGGTTGTGTTCAACAGGGAAGAATGAACGCCTGGTTTCGGAGGAGCGTAAGAAGGAATATGTGTTTTATACTCCGCAGGGCGTAAAAACGGTCAAGGGGAAACAAAAAAATCCGGTTTGGGCAAAACCAAACTGGGCTTTTATTGAAGAAGGATTACCAATACCTCCGCCCGGAGATCCGTCACGCTTTGAATCCGGAACGCTCGGGGCTTATAAACTCACACTCGGAGACGGATACATGATTCATGGTACGATTTATAAACGATTTATAGGTCAGAGCGTTACGCATGGCTGTGTCCGGATGCTTGATGAGGATCTGGAGGCGGTATATAATACATTGCAAGTCGGTTCAAAAGTTTATATTTATTAGTATGAAGGATCATTCAGGTGAAGGCTTTGAAAGCCTGTTCGAAAAAAAACGCAATGGAGTAAAAATCTTTGCGGTTATATTTTTCATAGTCATAATCGGATTAACCTCTGTTTATACTTATTTGTCAATTGGAGTTGTTCGTGACCGGATGCAGGTTGCAAAATCACAAGCAGAAGGAACAGCTCCGGTTGATCCTTCGTTAATTGATCTGATGAAGGAAAAGGCTTGGATTGAATCGCGCCTTAAAATGGCAGCAAGTGACTCTGTCGGATTATCGATTGATTTGGAAGAACACATGATCCAACTTGAATTGAAAGGTGTTGTTGTTATGAAATCAAAGATCCGGGATTTCTCAACCTCCGGTTTCTTTCGGCGAATGGACGGGAATGTTTATTTTAATATGTTCGGGAGCCCTCTCACCATTGAGAAGTTCGAATCTTCCATTGAGAAGAACCCGTTCAAAGTTGTGATCGCTCCTAAAAACGAAGCTGAGGCAGAAGCTGCTGTGGTTAAAAAAGATTCGGTTCCGGATGAGAACGTTTTCTGGACGGTGAAATTTGACCGTGATTTTGAACTGAATATTCAGGGAATTGATTCGGTTGCTGAATCTCAAAAGAAATACCAGTTGGGAAAAGGTTTTGAATTTGAGCGCGACTTGAAAAATATTGCCAGTTCATTCGAGCATATTCTGAAATTTAGTAAACCAGTCTATACTCCTGAAATATTAATCAGTATTCCGGAGAATGAAGCCAAGTCGATACTCAGGGCTTTACCTCGAAAAGCTCTGGTTACGATAAAGATATAGGTGCGGGGAGGAGATACTGCTCGAAAAAAAAGGAAACCGGGAAAAGACTATTGTAAAAATGGTTTTCCCGGTTTTTTTCTGTAGCTTTCTTTATAAATGCATTTCGCAGAGATGCTTTCGGTGCAGATGCTACAGCCAACCTACTAAATAATAGAGAGCCACCAAAACTAACATAAAAGTATCACGACATGTGATTCTTTTAGTGTTATTTAGACGGAAATAGCTGATTAAGTAACCGAGGTTGTACAACATGTATCAGATTGGTTTATGTAATTCTTTTGCTCGGTATTTTGTAGTTTTGGTGTTTAAGAGATTGTATAATTTTATTTCTGGGATGGAAAAAGATTCAGGCATAACCGGGTTTGTATTGGCAGGAGGCAAAAGTAGCCGGATGAAGACAAACAAAGCTCTTTTATTGTTTCAGGGCATTCCTTTGCTGCAATACATGATTAAGCAGATTGATCCGTTTTGTAAGGAGGTTATTGTGAGTGGTCTGTCTGTTGATTATGAGGTTTTTGATGTTGATATGATTCCCGATTTGTTTTCAGGTTGTGGTCCGATTGCAGGTGTTTATTCTTCATTAAATCATTCACGGAGCGAATGGAATCTTTTGGTCAGTGTTGATGTACCTTTTGTAAATGAAGAATTATTCCGGTACCTGATTTCAAATTCCGGAGAGTTTGATTGCGTTATTCCGAAACATGCCGCGGGAATTGAACCCTTGGTTGGGCTATACAACAAACGAATTTTAC
>JAEUSS010000385.1 GCA_016788685.1 Prolixibacteraceae bacterium
GTTTCTAACTTGTATCGTATATTCGTAATGCTTTTGCTATAACTAACTAACAGATTTCTGACTTGGACAATAATCAGCACATCGAATCGCTTTGCAAGAAAATAAGCCAGAACTCCGACCAGCAAGCGTTTAAAGAGCTGTACCTGGCTTTTTTTGATAGCTTGTACAAGTTTTCCTTTTCAATCATACACTCCTCCGAATTTGCGGAAGAGGCAGTCAACGATGTTTTCCTGAATATCTGGGAAAAACGGAACAGCTTAAAAAACATTCAAAACCTCAGAAGCTATCTTTTTATTTCGACCAAAAACATGTCATTTAATTACCTGAACAAATTCAGGAAGGAAAGAGACACCTCTTTGGATGACGTTTTGGTTCATTTCGAATCGGATGAACTTACGCCCGAGACGGCATTTTTCACTTCTGAAGTCCGTGCCGAAATAGAGCAAGCCATTAACCAACTTCCACCAAAAACCAAACTGGTTTTTCAGATGGCTAAAGTTGAGGGCATGAAGTATAAAGAAATCTCCGAAATCCTGAATATTTCGGTAAATACCATTGACAATCACATTGCCACCGCGATCAAAAAACTGAGTCAGATACTAAAAAATTTTTCTATCGAAGAAAGAAATCTAATTCTATTTCAACTATTTACAAAATCACAAAAGAATAGTATTAAAAACAAGCTCGTTTAACTAGTAGAATTAACTGAAACTATTGTCTTTAACTCTGAATCAAAGAAACCATGGTAAACATCTGGAGCATCATAGGAAGAAAATTTGAGGGTGAAGTGTCTCCTGAAGAGGAAAAAATCCTGAATGAATGGATCAATTCATCGACTACAAACAAACAATTATATATTCAAGTTAAAGAACTCTGGTACCACAAACAAGATCAAACAAACAATTCGCAGGCAATTGCGGCATACGACAAGCTGATTAACCGAATTAAATTTGCTGAAGGAACCCGGTCACACATCAGAGTTCAAAAAGTGTCCTCAAGGGTTAATCTGTTTGTAAAGTATGCCGCAATTTTATTTCTTATTTTTTCTTTTGGTTACCTTTCCTATTATTACATTGATACCAAAAGCGCCGAAAATGAGTTCTGTACCATCCTGGTACCTAAAGGGAATAAATCGGAAGTTATATTACCCGACGGAAGCAAAATATGGCTCAACAACAACAGCAAATTAGTTTATCCGAAGAAGTTCAACCAATCAGAGCGCAAAGTTGAACTGATTGGCGAAGGATACTTTGAAATCCAACAAAATGAGAAAGTGCCTTTTATCGTTAAAACTTCGGACATCAACATCCGGGTTTTAGGAACAAAGTTTAATGTCAGCGCTTATCCGAACGACAAATTTATAGAAGCCACTCTGATTTCCGGAAAGATCACAGTTCAATCCAACGAAAATCCGGAAATTGAAAACAAACTTGCTCCGGGGGAAAGTTTGACCTATGATAAAATAAGCAATCAAACAACAGTACATCATACCGACACCAAATTCTACACCTATTGGATGAAAGGAGAATTTGTATTCAAAGATGAAAAGTTTGGAGTACTGGCTAACCGGATAGAACGTATCTATAACGTCGAAATCATTTTCGAAGATCCCGGGTTAAAGGAAAAAACTTACACCGGGGATTTCAAAATTGATGATAACATATACACCATCCTCGAAGTCTTCAAAAGGTCAACTGTTGAGCCTATTGAATACATTACCGACCGGAATAAAATAACCATCCGGAGAAAGTAGAGAACTTACCATATTGTTGAGCATATGGCATCCCATTCTATGATCAAAACGTTTTGTTTTCTAAAAAAAAAAATTGCTATTTACCGTACCTTAACCTAGATGCTCACTTCCCGCTTTTATGAGAGTAAAGCTTCTGTTATTCATCTTCCTGTTCTTCATTTCAGCGAATATCTTTTCGCAGGGGAAGCATATATATCTGAACTACAAAGACATCTCCATTGAACAGATCATTCACGAGATTGAAAAGCAAAGTACATATCGTTTTTTCTTTGAGCAGTCAGGTATTGATCTGACCTACAAGACAAGCATCCAGATTTGCACTACGTCAATCCGCGAGACACTCGACAAACTGCTGACCGGCTCTCCGTACTCCTACCAAATCATCGACCGGCATATCATTTTATCTCAGGAAAAAGCAATTGCTGCTGACGGAACCAAAAAGAAGTTAACCAGAACGGTCAAGGGGACAGTAACCAACACAAGCAAGGAAGCCCTTTCGGGAGCTACGGTTTTTCTCCCAAACACCTATACAGGAACCGTAACCGACCGAAATGGATTTTATAAGATCGAAGTTCCACTGAATACAGACTCTCTTTCTTTCTTTTTCCTTGGAATGAAAAAGAAGAAAATATTCATCGACAAAAAACAGGTGATAGACATCGTGCTAGAACCTGAAATTCAGGATGTCGATGAAGTGGTCATCGTTGGCTATGGCGCTCAGCGAAAATCGGATCTGACAGGTGCGATTACCACCATTGAGGTAGAAGGAGTTCGCCGGATACCGGTTGCCGGCATTGATCAGGCGCTTCAGGGAAAAGTCGCCGGGTTGCTGATTACATCAACTTCAGGCTCTCCGGGCGGGGGAACTTCGGTCAGGATTCGCGGCATCGGAACCGTTAACAACAACAATCCGCTGTTCGTTATTGATGGCATACCCACAGACGATATCCGTTTCCTGAACATGGGAGACATTGGCAACATCGAAATCTTAAAAGACGCCTCGGCAACAGCCATTTACGGAAACAGAGGAGCTAACGGGGTTATCTTAATCAATACAAAAAAGGGCCGTCCGGGCAGACCGGCGATAACTTTCGATTCATATCTTGGGATAAGCGATGTTTGGAAAAACCCGAACATGGGCGACAGCAAACAGTTTGCAACCATTCACAATCTGGCCGTAAAAAACGGGTTGGAAAGCGAAGGTGCCGGAGCATACCAATACATCGAAGATTTCAAAGATCCCAATCTCTTTTCCGGCGGAACGAATTGGTGGAAACAAATTACGCGCAAGGCAATGGTCCAGAATCAGAATTTGTCTATCTCGGGCGGAACAGAAACGAACAGGTATTTATTGAGTTTATCCTACCTGAATCAGGATGGAACCATTAAAGGTTCAGGGTTTGAACGCATAACATTCAGGGTAAACAATGAATACAGCCTGTCCGAAAAAGCAAGCATTTCGTTTAACACCAATTTTAGTCAAGCCAAAAGACAAACCATCGTGGAAGATGATCTGGACGGAGGAGTCGTTTTCACCTCTATTGTCCTTGACCCGATAACTTCAGGTGAAGAAAGGCCTGAAAACGATCCGATCAGGATAAAATACGGAGAATTCTCGCGTTGGTATGAATCGATCTACAGCAATAAAGCCAATCCGGTTGCGCAAATAGGGCGTTCGCTGAATAGCTGGAACCAGGTTCGGTTTTTCGGAAATTTTAGCTTTAGTTACGATTTAAACAAAAAACTTTCCTACCGGACCACATTCGGGGTCGACATCCGAAGATCTGACTATGACAGCTTCCTGCCCTCTTACTGGATGGATTCTGACTCGAAAAACGATGTAAACCGGGTCAGCAAAGAATCGGGTAAAAACACGGATTGGGTTTATGAAAATATGATTACTTATAAACAAACGTTTAACCAAATCAACGAGTTCACCGCTTTAATCGGAATGACTGCCGAAGCCGGGAATTTTGAGATCGTAGAGGCTTCAAAAAGAAATATCCCCGGTAACGATGACTATCTGCGCTACTTGGGTGCTGCCACTACTGATCCGAATGTTACAGGCAACATATCCGACTATGCCCTGATTTCTTATCTCGGACGTATTAATTATTCATACAATTCAAAATATCTGCTCACCGCGTCAGTCCGTTTCGATGGTTCTTCCAAATTTACAGGTGGTGAAAAGTGGGGCTATTTTCCTTCGGTTTCCGGAGGATGGCGTGTGTCAAACGAAAAATTCTTCGCCACAGCAAAACTCTCCGACCTGTTCGATAATTTAAAAATAAGATTGGGGTGGGGACAAGTGGGTAACCAGAACATTTCGGACAACGCTTTCAGAACTCTGATTGCCGGCGGCAATACAAGACGATACTTGTTTGGTAACTCCTTAATTCAGGGCTATGCCCCGATCAACATCGGAAACCCCGGACTGACCTGGGAGACCACTGAATCGACCAATTTCGGTATTGACTTTATCCTGAATAAAAACATATTGTCCGGAAGCATAGATTTTTATAACAAAAAGACAAAGAACATGTTGCTACGGCTACCTGTTCCGTTATCGACAGGACTTCCGGGCTTACCCTGGACCAATGCAGGAGATATCCAGAATAAGGGTTTCGAATTCGTCACCACGTTCCAGAACAAATGGAAAGATCTCAGTTACAGCATAAACCTAAACCTCTCTTCCTACCTTAACAGGGTGGTCTCATTGGGTGGAGGCGAACCCGTCATGGGGGGCGAACAACGGCTGGGATATACTACCAAAACGATGGTCGGGCACTCTATCGGAGAGTTTTTCGGATACATTGTC
>JAEUSS010000407.1 GCA_016788685.1 Prolixibacteraceae bacterium
ATTCCATTCTTTCTGAAGGATATTCATATCCTTTTTCCTGAAGTTGTTTGGCCGGTAAGCCGTTGTATGCAAACGGTTTAGACAGGGCTGCCCGGTACGACAATCGTCCGGTTGTGCCTTTGGTGAAAATACCTAACTGTCTGTTTTCTATGTCGGTGTGGTTCACATTCGGATAGTTTATTCCGGGATTGTCCAACGTGAGCGTTTTCTGAAAACTGGTGTTGCTCAACCTGGATATTCCGCCCCAGCCGTTCAATCCGAACCCGACATAACACGACTTGGGTATTATCCTGAACATAGCCCACACATCATGGAAATAAATTTGTGGTTTCTGACTAGCCGCGCTTAGATTATTGAACCCCAGTTGGGTGTAAAAAATCAACCGATCGTTGAGATTGCTGTTCAGAATCAGTCGGGTACGACGAAGCGCAAAGTCTGTCTCTGAATTAATCAGTTCGTTGGTTTTTGTGGTGCTGCCGTCATTTAATTGGGTTGTCCGAGTCCAGAATTGTGTAGCCAGCGAAAGTTTGGTTGTGGCGTTGCCCTGTTCGTTGAGCTTCCATTTAACTTCGTTTTTCAGCAGGTCTTGTAACTTCTCCGGGGTGTCGGCAAAACATGCCCCGGGAAGTATTCCAAGTGTTATCAGTATGAATAGAATGTACCTCATCAGGGTTACAAAAACGAGAGTACCAGAATCTGAGCTAACAATACACGTAAAAACATAACTAAGGGGTAAACGGTGGCGTATGCTGTCGACTGAGCCTGACCCGGCGCCATGGAATTGGCAAATTCGAGGGCGGGTGGATCAGTCATGGAACCTGCCAGTAAACCGCATATTGACAGGTAGTTCATTTTCATCATGCGGGCAATTACCCCGATAATCAGGATAGGGAGCAAGGTTATAATGGCTCCGTAGACCATCCAGAGATATCCTCCGTTGACGATAGTGCTGACGAAATTTTCACCGGCTGACAAACCGACACAGGCAAGGAAGAGTACAATTCCCAGTTCGCGGATAAAGAGGTTGGCGCCGGGAGTCATATAAAAATCGAGTTTGCCGATTCGTCCTTTGTGCCCCAGAAACAGCGCAACAAGCAGAGGTCCGCCGGCAAGTCCTAATTTGGCCGGAGCCGGAAGTCCGGGAATAGCAAACGGAATGCTGCCGATGAGCACTCCCGCCAGAATGCCGATGAGGATCGGGATGATGTTGGGATGTGCCAGTTCTTTCATCGAGTTACCGAGTAACTTCGAAACTTCTCTCAACACTTTGCGCTCTCCTACAATCCGGAGGGTATCACCAAACTCAATACTGTCCTCTTCTTTGGGCATAATCTCCATTCCTGCGCGAAAAATTCGGGTAATATTTACCGGATACCGACGCGAAAGGCCGATCTCTTTAATGGTCTTCCCGGCCATACTTTTATTGGAAAACACGACCTGGCGCATTCCCAGTTTTCCGCTAACTTCCAGGTCTCCTGTTTTGTTCAGCGGGCCAACTTTCAGCTCCAGGATGTCAAAGCAAGCTTTTGTTGAGACTCCATATAGCATGTCATTTTCTTCCAGTATGGTATTGTCATCGGGCATGAAAAACTCGCCTTCGCGCCACAAACGCGACAACACAAACTCTCCGCGCAAGGTTGTCCGCATAAACGCAACAGTTTTTCCGACCAAAGCCTGATTAACGATTTTGATGTTAACAGCTTCCAGTTTTCCGGATAATCCTGAAACTTCTTCGTGGTATTTGTCAATTTCGGTTTTCACTGAAATTTTGAAAAAGCCCCGGATCAACAGCATTGTTAAAATAATGCCCAGAATACCAAACGGATAGGCTACTGCATATCCCATACTGGCAACTTCTGCGAGATTACCTTCGGTACCAAGTTGCTCGGCAATAACTTGCTGGGCTGCACCTAAGCTTGGGGTATTGGTTACCGCGCCGCATAAGACTCCCACTACAACCGGTACCGGTAAATCGAACACCACTTTTAAGGTTGCTGCAATCAGAACTCCTAATACTACAATGCCGGTAGCCAATAGATTTATTTTCAGTCCGTTGTTCCGCATGGAAGATAAAAAACGCGGGCCAACCTCCAACCCAATCGAATAAACAAACAGGATCAGGCCAAATTCTTTAACAAAGTGGAGTACATCATGATCGGCACGTGCGCCTATATGACCAAGGAACAAACCTGCAAAGAGGACTCCGGCAATGCCTAACTTGATGCGAAAAACTTTCACTTTTCCGATCACTATTCCCACGATGCCTACAAGGCTTAAAAAAATGAGCGTTGATGCTGTTCCGCTCTGCGTAAATAACTTCAGTAGTTCCATTTAGTTTTTTTTGTAAAAAAAAGGAAGGGGGCAAGCAAATTGTAAAATAGCCCCCTCCCGAACAATCAAGATAATATCACGAATTAAGAGAAATTAAGCTCTTCAATATTTTTACTGTCTCAAATCAAGTTCACACATTTTCAACATTCATCAGTCGCAGCACACTATGAATTACCAGAAATGGCAAGCCAAGTGGCAACAACTCGTTTTCTGTATTCAAAAAACAGAAAGCACATGGCTTCAGACGCATGACTTCAGTCCGCACCTTATCGTAAAAAAGAAAAGTTGTTGGACGGAAACCATACCATTACACGCGATCCGCAGAATTTATCAGCTTTTTTGCGTTTGGTCTGACTGGTGTTCTCCTGTTGCAGAAGCACAATATTTCCGGTTCAATATGCTTTGCAAGCTTTTTAAGCTCATGCTTGGCTTTTATGTGCAGTAAATCACGGTCAAGCCTAAGCATTTTTCAAATATTTTAATGATCAATCATTATGTTTTTGATGCGCTTATACCTGAAAATACCCTGATCTATGTGAACGCGGCGGCAAAAGTAGAGCACAAAAGGGGAATAAGCAAGAGAAATCATTAATAGTTTATGTTTTAAAGTTCTTTCACATGAACTCCGCTAATTATCAGTTCATTCAAATTGTCGTATTCTTGTCAGTTTCTTGTTCGTATCCGGCGATTTATGACAGCCCGGAATCCTGAATTTATTTTCATCAGCATATTCCACAGTATTGTTCCCGTTTTATAATGTGATGAAACTAAGAAACTGCAGCAATTATCTGCCAAACCGGTAACCAATGCCCGATTCAGTGACCAGCAATTTCGGGTGGTTAGGCTCTTCCTCTATTTTTTTTCGCAACTGAGCGACAAATACTCTTAAATACTGAGTTTGTTCCACGTAACCCATTCCCCATATTTCTTTCAGAATATGCTGATGGGTTAAAACCCGTCCTTCGTTTTTTGCAAAAAGAGCAAGCAGTGAAAACTCGGTGGAGGTGAGTTTTAGAAGCTGGTTGTCCTTTCGTGCAATGTAATTGACCAAATCAATTTCAAGCGAGCCAAAAGTGAGTAATGAGTTGGTAGAGGCTCCTTGATTCTGACGAATTGAAGCTCGTATCCGCGCCAAAAGCTCTCCGGTCCGGAAAGGTTTGGTTAAATAGTCGCTTGCACCATAGTCCAGTGCTTTGACAATGTCGTCTTCCGAGCTCCTGACCGACAAAATGATGACAGATTTCTGATACCATTCACGCAGTTTCCGGAGTACCTCAAGTCCGTCCGAATCGGGAAGCCCCAGATCAAGAACAATCAGTATTGGGGCGTGTGTGGCTGCTTTCTGGATTCCTTCGTGCCCGGTGGACGCCGAAAGTACTTTATACCCGTTTGATGACAAGGTTATTTCGAGCAGTCGCCTGATCTGTACTTCATCATCAATAATCAGGATGGTTTCATTATCTGTCATATTTTCAATGTTTATTGAATATTGTTAATCCCGGAGATTTCGGTCGGTATTTTGATTTTGAAGATGGCCCCGCCGTTCAACCGGTTTTCAGCAACGATCGTACCTTTATGAGCTTCGACAATACCCTTTGCAATAGACAGGCCCAGGCCCGTACCTCCGGCAACCGACGATCCGCCCCTGAAAAATTTGTTAAAAACCAGGGGTAAGTCTGATTCGGCGAATCCCGTTCCCCGATCCATGACCTGAATAACTAACGAACCGCTGTCATAGAAGAACTTAACCCTGATATTGCTTCCGGCAGGAGCGTGCTGGGTGGCGTTCAGCAGCAGGTTATGCAGCACTTGCTCCATTAAGCCAAAATCAAGCTGAACCAAGGGCATTTCTTCGTGTAAAACGCAGTGCAGCTTAAATGGTTTGAGTTCGGCCGCCAGCGTTTGGGTTACTTTATTGATCAGATCATGCAAATCGCACCAGTCAATGCGGGGCGATAGTCTGCCTGAATCCAGTCTCGACATGTTCAGCAGGTTTTCAATCAGCCGGTTAAGGCGGACCGCTGCCGTATTAATTTCCTGGTGGAGGATCTTTCTTGTTTCGGGCAGATATTCCTGGGCCAGCAAAGTATCCGAAGCTCCCATTATCGTTGCAACCGGAATTCGCAGCTCATGTGAAATCGAGTTGAAAAGTGTTTTGTACAACTTATCCGATTCGTTTAAGATGTAGGCGTTACGTGCTGCCTTGCGCAAAAATTCCCGTTCGATTTTTCCTGCGATCTGCGGCAGAAATCCTTCCCAGAACTGCTCTTCGCCCTGAGTGAAAACTCTGGAATGTTTAACGGCAATAACACCCATATTGTCGTTGTTGCCCATCAGCGGGTAAAACGTATAATCGCCTGAGGGCAAGGTTTCTGAATATTTTCCGGCTTTTGATGAGTGTTTGAAAACCCACCCGGCAACGCTCAGTTCATTTTCAGAGAAGGCAAGCGTGCTTTCATGACGTGGCTGTTTTTCTAGGCGGCCGGTTTCATCTTTCAGGATTATGGCACTTTCCAGATTGAAGAATTTCCTGATATTAGTTACCGACAGATTCAAAACATCGTCAATCGTTGCTGCTACCGAAAGTTCTTTCGCCAACTGATAAAGCGCATGAGTGCGTTCTTCGCGTATACGGATTTTCATTTCCTGCCTGCGTACGCGCGAAGTCAGGACTCCGTTCAGAAGAGCAATGATAAAGAACATAACCAGCATCAGCATGTCCTCGGGCCTTTCAATATGAAGTGTATAGGCAGGAGGAATAAACAAAAAGTCCCACGTTAAAGAGCTGAGTGTTGCAGCGAGCAAAATCGGGCCGATGCCAAAGAAAAATGCAAGAATGGATACAACAAACAGCAAAACAAAAGAAACAACCTGATAGCCAACGAAGTCTTTCAGCAAAAAGAATATTCCGGCAGTGATTGTAACAGCAAAAAATGCTGTCAGGTAATGATTTATATTTGATGTGAAGGACGGGAGTGAAGCTTTTTCTTTGTATTTATCGTCAACTTGCATATCGGAGCCCAGGATATATACATCGATATTTCCACTGTACCGAATCAGCCGGGTGATAAAATTATTAAGCCTGAATAAGGTATACAGGTTTCTGATGCCGGACTTTCCGACAACAATATGGGTGACATTTTCTTTTTGTGCAAAATTGACAATTCCTTTGACAACGTCATTGTTTGTTACAATCCGGAAAGATATACCCAACTGTTTGGCCAGATTGATGTTTTTATCCAGTCCTTCACGCTCTTTGTTGGTGAGTTCATGTGAAGTTTCAACGTAAACAGCCTGCAAATTGCCCCCCATGGTGTCGGAAAGGTTTTTAGCCCACCGAAGCAGTTTGTTCGACTGTGAAGTATAGCTGATGGCAACAAGCAGCCGGAACCCCGACTTCCATGGCCCTTTAATTCGTTTGAGCTGCATGTAATCGTGCAATTGCCTGTCAACTCTGTCGGCTACAACACGCAGGGCCATTTCCCTCAGGGCCGTAATGTTTCCTTTCCTGAAGAAATTAAGAATTGCTTCTTTGGA
>JAEUSS010000455.1 GCA_016788685.1 Prolixibacteraceae bacterium
AGTCGGACGATATATTTCAGACAAACTTAATTTTTAATTGAAATTCCTGCTTTTTTTTGTTTGTCCGGTATTAAAAAAAGAAAATCAGAACGGTATCTAAACTCTTTTACAGTTTCTTTGTAGTTAATGTCTCTATGCTGAAATAATGAGTAAGTCGGAAATGAAAGGTCGCTCAACGCAGAAGTCTACCCCTGGTGTATTTAGTTTGCTGAAACCCTATTCGGGGGTGGTCGCCTTACTGGTGGTGTTTGCTTTGATAAGCAATGCGGTGAATTTATGGTTGCCTAAACTTATTTCGGGTGCTATCGATGCCTTTGCCGTCGGGCAGTTTGAGTTAAAGAAAGTTGTGTTGGAGTTTCTTTCAGCAGCACTGATTATTTTTGTTTTTACCTATTTGCAGAGTATTGTTCAGACCTTCGCTTCCGAAAAAGTTGCCCGTGATTTGCGCATCCGCCTGTCCGAAAAAATTTCGAGACAAAGTTATAGTTATATTCTTAAAGCCAATCCTGCCAGATTGTTAACCAACCTTACCTCTGATATTGATTCAATAAAGTTGTTTGTGTCGATGGCGGTGGTCACTATCTTTTCATCGGTTTTTATGATCATTGGTACGTGTGTCTTACTGATCATGATCAATTATAAGCTGGCGATTCCTATCATTGTTATTATTCCGCTCATCGGGGGAACCTTTTATGTTGTACTCAGAAAAGTGAGGGTGTTGTTTAAACGAAGTCGCGAAGTTATTGACTGGCTCAATAAGGTAATTAACGAGAGTATCATGGGATCGGCCATCATCCGGGTTCTTAATTCGCAGCAGTCCGAATACCACAAATTTTTGGGTGCCAACACCGATGCCCGGGACCTGGGACTTGCCATATTGCGTTTGTTTGCTGCACTTATTCCGATAGTAACCTTTGTAGCCAATCTGGCGATGCTGACTATCCTGGTGCTCGGAGGGCATTTTGTAATTACAGAAAGCATGTCGCTTGGCGATTTTGCTGCCTTTAACAGCTACCTGGGGCTGCTTATTTTCCCGATTCTGATGATGGGTTTTATGAGCAACATTATGGCACAGGCATCGGCTTCCTATCAGCGGATCAACGAAGTTCTGGAAGCTCCTGAAATTAAGGAGTCAGGCACAATAAAGGAGTCACTTCGGGGCGATATTGAATTTGCTGATCTTTCGCTGTTGTACGGACAAAAGCCGGTATTGAAAAATATTTCATTCTCGGTAAAAGCCGGAACGCAGGTGGCGATTATCGGACCCACCGCAGCTGGAAAAAGCCAGTTGCTTCATCTGCTGACCGATTTGGTAAAACCTGACAGTGGCACAATCCTGATCGATGGAAGGCTCATTGAAAGTTACGATAAAGAATCGCTTCGCAGCCAGCTCGGGTATGTACTCCAGGACAGCGTTATTTTTAACATGAGCCTTCGTGAGAACATTGCCTTCAGCGACCGCGTGACCGACGAATCACTCGAAAAAGCAATAAAAACAGCTGAGTTAACTGACTTTATTGATTCACTTCCTGAAAAGCTGGATACCATTGTATCGGAGCGGGGAAGCAGCCTCTCAGGAGGGCAGAAGCAAAGGATAATGCTTGCCCGGGCCCTGGCAATAAATCCCAAAATATTGTTGCTTGACGACTTTACTGCCCGGGTTGATCGGGAAACGGAGAAGAAAATACTGTCTAACCTGGCACTCCATTATCCTGAATTGACCCTGATTTCGGTCACCCAGAACATAGCTTCAGTCAAACATTTTGAGCAGATTATTCTGCTGATGGAAGGCGAGATTATTGCGGCGGGGACTCATAAAGAGCTTATGAAAACCTGTGTGGAATACGTTCAGATTTCTAATTCTCAACGAAGTACCAGTCACTATGAATTATAATCTAAACGACCCGGCTGACGTAAAGGAGCAGCAGAAATCGACCTTGGCTGCGCTGAAAAAATTGCTGGGTCTGATTCAGGAAGAAAGGCAAACGATTATACTGGCAATGATCATTATCTTCATTAATGCCGGGCTGAGCCTGATTGGACCCTACCTGATCGGCTACACCATTGATACATACATTCAGCCAAAACAGTATCATGGAGTGATGGTTTTTTCGGCCATTCTCCTGGGAATTTACCTGATGGCCTTTGTGACCAATTACCTGCAAATAAGAATAATGGGCGGGGTTGGTCAACGGATGTTGTTTAGCCTGCGCAATGCGGTATTCAATAAACTTCAGGAATTGCCGGTCGATTTTTTCAACCAGAATAAAGCGGGCGACTTGATTTCGCGGATTAACAACGATACCGATAAACTCAACCAGTTTTTTTCGCAGTCGCTGATGAATTTTATCGGCAGTATTTTTACCATGATCGGGGCAGGTATCTTTCTGCTGAGTATTAATGCCGAACTTGGAGCGGCAGCCCTGTTGCCTGCTTTGGTGATCTGGATATTTACCAAAGCTGTATCACCATGGGTAAAAAGGAAAAATGCATCGTCGCTGAAGAGTGTTGGCGGGTTAAGTGCCGAAATTCAGGAGAGTCTGAATAACTTCAAGGTGATTGTAGCCTTTAACCGGCGGGATTATTTCAGGAAACGCTTTGCTGAGGCTAACCAGAAAAACTATACGATGGCAGTTGGTGCCGGACTGGCGAATAATATTTTCGTCCCGGTATACGGCCTTTCGGCCAACATCGGGCAGATGATTGTGCTGGCTTTTGGCATTTACCTGATCGCGGACGGAATGTTCTCGGTGGGATTACTCATCGGGTTTCTGGCTTACATCAATAACTTTTACCACCCGTTAAGGCAGCTTGCCGGGCTGTGGGCAAGTTTCCAGACCGCAATGGCAGGCTGGGACCGTATTTCGCAAATCTTATCGCTTGACACCAATCTGCCTGTTAATGCTTGCAAGGCTGTAAAACCGAATGCGTCCTACCTTTCGTTCCGAAATGTGTCCTTTACCTATCCCAACGGGAAGGAAGTGCTGCATCACGTGAGTTTTGACCTTGAACAAGGGAAAACCTATGCCTTTGTAGGGCCAACCGGCGGCGGGAAAACTACAACAGCCTCGCTCATTGCCCGCTTGTACGACCCCGGGAAAGGACTGGTGCTGCTCGACGGAAGGGACATCCGGTCCTATTCTCCGGAAGAACGGACAGGCAAAATCGGGTTTATTCTTCAGGAGCCTTTTCTGTTTACCGGAACAGTCCGCGACAATATTTTATACGGAAATCCGGAATATAAGAATTTGTCGAATAAGGAACTGGCCCTGATCATTCAGGAATCCGGGCTGGAAAGTTTGCTCGCCCGCTTTGATGAAGGATTGGATTCAAAGGTTCAAACTACGGGCGACAGCATCAGCCTCGGGCAAAAACAACTGATTGCCTTTATGCGTGCAGTGCTCCGAAAGCCCGAACTTCTGATTCTCGACGAGGCTACGGCCAACATCGATACCGTTACCGAACAACTGCTCGAAAATATTCTGCAAAAATTACCGGTCAGCACCACGCGGGTTATTATTGCCCACCGCCTGAATACCATTGAAAATGCCGATGAAATTTTCTTTGTAAATTCCGGAGAGGTGATCCGTGCCGGATCGCTTGACAATGCTGTAAAACTGTTGCTGCACGGGAAAAGAGAGAGCTGAAAGGGAAGGTTTTATAACGGGCAGCCTGTCGTGGTCAGAAGCTGGTGCATCATCTGAAATTTAATGCCGGACACCCCTGCCCTTTCCGGATTCGGTCTGTTACACTTACCGTGCGGATTGCTCAAGAAAGAAAGTCTTCATTTTTTTAACGTTGCCGGGGTCAAAATGTAAGACGATGATCATTCTGACTTCAGGATCGGGGTCACGGATTCCGCTGTCGTACGTTTTTTCCCCGGGATCGAAGCTCCGTCCCCCGGTGTGTTTCATTTTCACCTTAGTGTCGTTCATTTTTATCCCGAAGCCGAGGTCGGCGACCCTGATTTCGTACATTTTTACCTCAATACCGGAGTGCGCTACCCCGATTCGTTTCATTTTTACCCCGATCGCTTTCATTCAGAACCCGTCAAGGATATATAAAAAGAAGGGAGAGCTGAAATTTACTTCAACGCTCCCTTCTGCCAGATTTGCTGAGCAGGCGACTCCTAATAACCCGCTCAGTAAAATTCATTTATGCTTTCAGCAAATGCGGACGCTCGTGATAAAGTTTCAGGATTAACTCGCCAAAGAGCGTGTTGGCCCAGGCGAACCATTTGCGGGTAAACCGGGTAGCATCGTCTTTGTGGAACGATTCGTGCATAAAACCTGTTCCGGCGTGGGTTTTAATCAACACATCGAGGCAGTGTTTAATTTCCTGGTCGTCGATGCTGGTGATTGCACGCAAAATGATGCTCATCGGCCAGATGGTATCAGCTCCGGTATGCGGGCCGCCGATCCCCTCGCCTGCCGTTCCTTTGTAGAAGAACGGATTGTTTTCGGAAAGCACCACTTTACGTGTATTCAGGTATAAGGGGCTGTCGGGAGCAATGGCGCCCAGATAGGGCAGCGACAGTAATGACGGCACGTTGGCATCGTCCATCAGGTGGAAACTTCCGTAGCCGTTTACCTCGAAGGCAATGATTTCGCCAAACTTCGGATGAGCAAGGATTCCGTTTTCTTCCAGTCCTTGTTTTACTTGCTGCTGTATTTCTTTGGCTTTGGCCACCAGGGCATCGTCTTTCAACTGGGGAGTCGAGAACATTTCAACCAGATAGCCAAGTACTTCGATGGCGAACATGTTGCTTGGGATCAGGTACGGGAAAAGTGTACAATCGTCGCTGGGGCGGAAGGTGGATACAATCAGCCCGCAAGGTTTCACCGGGTAGCCGTAGCCGCTCAGAGGCACGCCATCGGTGGCCCAGGCTGTGGTACGCTGAAAACTGTACGGCCCTTTGTCGTGCCAGCGTTGCTGTTCGCGGAAAGTCTGCAAAACCAGGAGCATGGCTTCCTTCCATTTGCTGTCGAACATGCTGAGGTCACCGGTTAGTTTCCAGTAGCCGTGCGCCAGGCGGATCGGGTAACACAAACTGTCGATTTCCCATTTGCGTTCGTGGATTCCGGGTTTCATTTTGGTAATATCGTTTTTCCACTCACTTTCCTGGCTGAAATCTTTAAAAAAGGCGTTGGCATACGGATCGAGCAGGATGCACTTGGTTTGGCGGTTAATCACCCCTTTAATCAGTTCGCCCAGTTTTTTATCTTCCTTCACCAGCGGAAGATAAGGCCAGACCTGGGCTGTGCTGTCACGCAGCCACATGGCGTCAATATCGCCGGTGATCACATAGGTATCCGGTTTCCCGTCGATGATTTCAAAATCAACAGTTGTATCCAGCGTATTGGGGAAACAGTTTTCGAACAGCCAGCCCAACTCCGGATTGGAAATCGATGCCTTGACTTTGGCAATGGTTTTCTCAACCGATTCGCTCACAAAATTTCGTTTGGCCAGTGGCGGACGTTTGGATTCGAAAGCCGGAAATAAATCAGCTCCAAGAACCTTGGTACTGCCTGCTGCCAGAATACCCATTCCGGCTACAGCACTGGTTTTAATAAACATTCGGCGATTTGTCATAGTGAAGTATTATTTTATCGGTTTATATTTGACACAGCAAAAAAACTTTTATCCGGCAAAATTATCCAAAATTGATCCGGAAAAAGAGAAAAGCAAAAAAAAAAGATCAGGCATTTGCAACTCTCGGTGAAAACCTTTGTCACTATAACCGAAATCGATAACATTTGAGTCAGACAGCATTCATACATCAGGATTTGATAGCCGAAAGTATCCGGGGCAGCAATAAGGCCCGCTACCAGCTCTATCAGTTGTATTCCAAAGCGATGTTCAACGTGTGTTTCCGCATGATGAATACCCGCGAGGATGCAGAGGATATGCTGCAGGAAGCGTTTATTCAGGCTTTTCAGAAACTCGGAACGTTCCGGAATGAATCAAGTTTCGGAACCTGGCTGAAAACCATCACCATCCATACGTGCATCAATGCGCTGAACAAACGGAAGATCGAACTTAGCTATTTCGATGAAATGAACCGCTTCGAAATGGCCGAAGAAGAACCTGAAGATGCTTTGTATACGACTGAGAACATCCTGGAAGCTATGAATCAGCTTCCGGAGGGAGGGCGGATCGTTTTCTCGCTTTACCTGCTCGAAGGCTACGATCACGGCGAAATTGCACAGATTCTGAACATCACCGAGTCGACCTCGAAGACGCAGTACATGCGCGCCAAACGCAGGGTTTATGAATTGATGAAACAAACAAAAGTTGGACAGATATGAAACCAGACAGATTGGAATCGTTTGTAAATGAAAACCGGCACGAATTTGACCGGATGGAACCTTCGGATAGAATGTGGGAAGCCATCAGCAAACAGTTGGATGAGCAGCCCAAACAGCAGATCAGAAAATTCAGCTGGATGAGAGTTGCCGTGATTGTTGCCGTTATTGCAATGGTGCCGGCCATTTGGTACGAGCTTAACCGTTCGGAGCAAAACAGAACCGTAAAGGCTGTTCTTGCCGACCCTGAAGTTCGCGAGTTGATGGAAGCCGAAGCTTTTTATGCTCAGGAAGTTTCGGGAAAATTGGAAGAGATACAAAAATGTTATAAGGTCTATCCTGAACTGAAAATGGAAATTGAAGGAGATCTGAACGAACTGGAGCGCATGTACCTTTCGTTGAAAAATGACCTGAAAGAAAACGTATCGAATAAAGAGGTGATTGAAGCCATGATTGAGAATAACCGCTACCGGATGAAACTGGTGGAAGATGTTCTGGAACAAATAAATTGTTAACTCCATGTTTATGAAACTACGAAATAGGAATGGCATTCCGATTCTGATGACTGGATTCTTTTTACTGCTTGCCCTGTCGGCAAATGCGCAGTTTACCGAAACCCGTGAGTTTGTGAAGCGCTTCAGGATACAGCCCGAAACGCGGATCGACATCACCAATAAATACGGTAAAATTGAACTGAATACCTGGAAAAAAGACTCGGTGGTTATTCGCTTCCGGATGGAAATCAATGAAAAAAAGCCCGTCAAGCTCGAAAAAACCCTGGACAACCTGGATTTTGATATCAGTAACAGCCAGCATTACCTGATTGTGAAAACGCAGGTCGACAAAAACCGCAGTCAGTTTGAAAGCGAGTTGCTGAAGTTTAAAGAAACGATGCTGCAAACAAACGGAAGTATCCGCATTGATATGGAGGTCTGGTTGCCCGATAACCGCGAACTCCGGCTGGAGAATAAATTTGGTGACATTATACTTGGCGATTATTCGGGCGAAACGCAAATTGTGCTGAGCAACGGTAAGCTAAAGCTTGGCAATCTGCCCAAACGGGCCAGTCTGAACCTGAGTTTTGCCGACGCAACCATCACAAACCTGCCCAATGCCCGTATCGTCAGCAATTACAGCGACATTCAGCTCAGAAATTCGGGAACTGTCCGGTTTGAGAGTAAATCATCGACCATCGAAATCATGAATTCGGAAGACCTTAGCATCGATTCGAGGCGCGATAAGTTCCGCATCCGGATTGCGGGCAAGCTGGATGCCTCGGGCAACTTCAGCCAGTTCAGGGTTTCGGAACTCAAAGCCAGGGCAAACATGCGCATGAGCTACGGAAGCCTGGAAATGGAAAAAATTCTGGTCGATTTTAACAGTATTTATATCGAATCGCGATCGACCAATGTAGACCTGTATTTTAACCCGGAAGCCAAATTCAACTTCCAGATTACCGAAACTAAAACCGATCTGGGTTTAGGTAGCGAAATAAAAGTAGAAACCAAAGATGTACTCGATTCGAAAGTGAATAAGATTCGTCACGAAGGGTATTTCGGTAAAGCGATGAAAGAAGATCAGCTTATCGTTAATGCTGTTGGCGGAGAGCTGAATGTGTCGTCGTATTAACTGACTCCGGATTTTTTACACCGCTTAAATTATAGCTCGCCGGTTGGTGTCGGCGGGCAGGCAAAAGTTGTTCTCATCTTTTTCGGCTAAAGATGCGGTGGTGACTGGTATGCCCGATCCGGAACAGACCAGGCGATGGTACCGATTTGTGTCATAGGTGTTTCCTTCAAAAAAAAGTTCAGTTTTTTTTAAGGATTTTGCAACCACGAAAATTTATTCCTGTCTATGGTATCAGAAAACAAGTTCAGAAAACAGAAAACAAACAATTTTAAATGCCATGAAAACAATTAAAATTCGCTTATTGGTCGCATTATTTGCGCTTTTTGCCGGAACTACATCGTGCCTCGACGATGTTTTTATTGAAGGTAACGGGATTCGGAAATCAGAATTCAGAAACGACGAAGGATTTGACGAAGTTGCTTTGAGCAGCGATTTCAGGGTAACTGTTGTTCCAGGCAGTGAATACTCGGTTGAGGTAACGGCAGAATCGAATCTGCTGCCCTACATTGAAACTCGGGTGAACGGAAGAAAACTAAAGATTACTACGCACGGAGTCCGTTCGCTCCGGCAAAATTACCCCATCGAAGTACATATTATTACACCTGTACTTAGCGGACTGGCCTTAAGCGGATCCGGTATCATCGAAACCGGAAGCTTTTTGAGTGACGACTTCGAGATCACCGTTTCAGGCTCGGGTGACATTGACACCCAGGTCAGCGCCGACAAAATCAAGGCGAACATATCAGGTTCAGGAACTGTGCATATCGAAGGTGATGCATTGGAAACTAATTTTGTCATCAGCGGATCAGGAAAAATAAAGACCTATAATCTGGAGCAAAACTATTGTTTAGCTACAATTTCCGGATCGGGAGATATGTTTGTTAATGTAAGTCAGTCAATTGATGCAAACATTTCGGGAAGCGGACACGTTTTCTATGTCAATCACCCGATGATTCGCTCCAGTATTTCCGGATCAGGATCTGTGATTAATAAAAACTGATTGTGTTTAACATCCAACACAGAAATTTGCACAAATAATTACATCATGAAACAAATTTATTCACTGATCATCCTTTTTCTGATTGCAGTTCCGGTATTTGCACAGGGCCCCGAAAAGGCAATCGGTATCCGCGGCGGCGTGTCTTCAGGCTTTGAGTACCGGGTATTTTCTGACGACCTGGTTTCGTACAG
>JAEUSS010000470.1 GCA_016788685.1 Prolixibacteraceae bacterium
ATATTTTCCTGAATTCATAATCTTGCACTTTTAAGGCGCAAAACTAGAAGTCAATTCAAATCAAAAAATCAAAGAACGCTTGTAATGTTTTAATATATAGTCATTTATATAATAATTTTTAAAATTAACGCATCACTAGTAGAGATTAATCATTAAACTCATCTTAATAATTATAAATTTGGAGTGTGATAACGTGTCATTGTTTCTAAATTCGTATGATTTATGCAGAAGGAGCTGAATAAAGACTATTTTCTTTGGAAACGTTTTAAAGGGGGAGATAACAGGGCGTTTTACGAGCTATATGACGAGCATATCGACTCTTTGTATAGTTTTGGGATGCAATTTTCCAAGGATACGAATTTTGTAAAGGACTGTATTCACGATCTTTTTCTGGATTTGCACAAAAATAGGAACCAATTGGGAGATACGAACTCGATCAGGTTCTATTTGTTTAGGTCATTAAGGCGAAAAATTCATAAGCTGCAATCCAGGCATTCATTTCTGAAATTAGCTGTTGAGGAAGGTATTGAGCAGGGCAATCAGGCGCCTGCATTTGAAGAGATTCTCATTGATTCAGAGGTTCAGAAGGAGACCTTTGATCTTTTGGTAAATGCCCTTAGGCAGCTTTCCACGCAGCAGCAACACGCCTTGTTCCTGAAATTTGAGCAAAATATGACTTATCCCGAAATTGCTTCTCTACTCGGAATAACAGTGGAGTCCGCCCGAACCAGTATATACAGGGCCTTAAAGATACTGAGAACCAATCTGTCAGGAGCAAAGATTTCCATAAATCTGTTGTTTTATATAGTGCCAAAATCTCATCTGAAATTTCAGGAATAATTTTTTTTTGAAAAAAAGTGAATTTTTGTGTCTATGTTTTTGCTAAAAGTGTCTTTATATATTATAAAACAAGGTTTACATTGAGAAAAGTAGAAGATATTTTAGGAGAAGAAAATATTTCGCTGGAAAAACTTCAGAATGAGTCGGTCAGTAGGGAAGATGTTGTTGTGGCCACGCAAATATATTCGTATTTAAAAACTCCCAAGGATAGATTGGATCTTTCGGAGAAAAGTGAGTTGAGGATTCGAATAGAGAACTCAGTAAAAAAGGTTAACCAGAGGAAGGCCAGCAGGCTATGGTTTGCCTGCGCCTCGGTATTTATTTTTGCCGTTTGTGGTGGGACATGGTACTTTCAGGTAAGCCATTCTTCTGAAATTACAGCCTTTGCCAATAGCCTGAACGGAGTTGAACGTGATACAACAACGCGCCTTGTCCTGAACTCAGGACGTGAAATACTCATTCCAGCAACCGAAGCAAATATTCACTATGATGAAGGAGGTGAAAAGATTATTATTGATTCGGATCGGGAAGTCAGGCAAAAGATCGAAACTTCCAGCTCTGTTTATAATACCGTAATTGTTCCTTATGGCAAAAGAGTCCAGATTTCACTTCCTGAAGGAACAAAAGTTTGGTTGAACTCGGGTTCAAAGCTAATTTATCCGGCGGTTTTTGCTTCGACTCTCCGGGAAGTTTATATTGATGGAGAAGGGGTTTTTGAAGTCACCAAAGATCCTGAAAAACCATTTGTAGTGAAGTCTTGTGGCTTTGATGTTGAAGTTATCGGCACGATTTTTAACGTTAGCGCTTATTCCGACGACAAATATTCCTATGCCGTATTGGAAGAAGGATCTATTCGCTTAAAACAAAAAACAAAGTTCTATCAAAGTGCAGGAGAACATATGCTTTTGCCTGGAGAAATGGCTGTCCTTGCCCCGGAACAAAAAGATTTCAACATCAAAAGAGTTGATCCTGCAGACTACCTGTCCTGGCGCGATGGTTATTACGTGTTTAAGAGTGAGCAGTTGGAGAATATCCTGAAAAAACTATCCAGGTATTATAGTGTGGATATTGTGTTGGAAAACAGTGATTTGTTTCATGATACTTTTTCTGGGAGTCTTTATCTAAAGAACAGTCCCGAAGAAGTTTTAGATATTATTAAAAAAACGACTCAGTTTAAATACAGAAAGGAGGGCGGAGACAGAATCATAGTTTACTGACAAATCTTAAACTAAAATTTAGCAGAAAAAGCCTGCAGATGGTCCTAACACCTGCAAGCTCTTAAACTAACATCGCAAAGGCGATAGTATTAACTAAAAGTGAAACAAATTTATGAAAAAATGTGGCAATTGTGCGCATTTTCCTCATAGCGAGGATTACTATGCGCATTTTTTGAGGGTTATGAAATTATCCGTATTTCTTTTTTTTCTCGGTATTGCAGGAGTTTGGGCGAACCAGACTTATTCGCAGAACACAAAACTTTCGTTTCGTTTTGAGAACGGAACGGTCCACCAAATCTTTGGTGAGATTCAGAAAAAGAGTGAGTTTGTTATTTTCTATAAAGACAGCCAGATTGATTTAGACCGAAAAGTATCAATTAAAGCTAACCAACTAACAGTAGATAAGATCTTAAATGAAATACTAGAAGGAACCGGATTAACATACCAGATTTTTGATAGACAGGTGGTCATTGTACCGGATAAAGCGCCCGATAAATCCGGGGATCTGGAAGCTTCAAAAGTTGTTTTGCCTCAGGGAGAGAAAACAATATCAGGTATAGTAAAGGATGATGTGGGGGTCGGTATTCCGGGAGTTTCAATTGCAATCAAAAGGACTCAAAGAGGAGTCGTTACTGATGAAAATGGTGAATTCAGGGTACAGGCTTCGGTTGGAGACACCTTGGTGTTTTCTTTCATTGGAAAAAATACCGTGGAAAAGGTAGTTACTCAACGCAGTATCATCGATGTAGTGTTGTATAACGATGATACCGAGCTTGAAGAAGTGCAGGTTGTTGCATTTGGAACTCAAAAGAAGGAAAGTGTTATTGCTTCGATCAATACAGTTAAGCCCGCAGAACTAAAGCAGCCGGCCTCTAACCTAACTTCGGCTTTGGCGGGTAAAATTCCGGGAATTATTTCTTATCAAACCACCGGAGAACCGGGGAAGGATAATGCTCAGTTCTTTGTTCGCGGAGTAACGACCTTCGGGTATAAAACATCACCACTTATACTCATTGACGGTTTTGAAGCAACTTCTAATGACTTGGCCCGGATGGAACCCGATAACATCGAAAGCTTTTCCATTCTGAAAGATGCTTCGGCAACAGTTTTGTACGGAGCCAGAGGGGCTAATGGTATAATTGTGGTGGTTACCAAATCAGGACGTGAAGGGCCTGCTAAAGTGAATGTGAGAATAGATACTCACGTAGCAACTCCGACTAAGGTGAATAAGCTGCTCGACGGAGTTGAATATATGAAGCTGTATAATCAGGCCAGAATATCAAGAGATCCATTGCTTGGCGCCTATTATAGCGAGCAAAAGATTCAATCGACTGCTCAGGGGGTGAACCCGATGATTTTTCCAAATATCAACTGGTATGATGAGTTGTTTGAAAAGTCGACTATAAACAAAAAAGCAAATATGGATATCTCTGGCGGAGGTCAGGTAGCTACCTATTATGTGGCAGGTAGTTACGAAAACGAAACCGGATTGTTGAAAGTTGATAAACGCAACAACTTTAACAACAACATTGATATCAACCGGGTACAGATGAGGAGCAATGTTGTTTTTAAATTAACCCCGACAACAACTCTCGATACCAGGATTCAGGGACTTTTTGAAAGATACACTGGCCCGTACCGTACGGCAAGCGACATTTTTGCTATGGTTATGAACTCCAATCCGGTTGACTTCCCTTCTGTATATCAGCCTGATCCGAAACATGAATATGCAACTCATATTTTATTTGGGAATACTTCAGTCGCAGGAGCTCTGAAAGCGAATCCATATGCCGAAATGGTTCGGGGATATGAGGATCGGAACGAGAGTACAATTACTGCCATGGCGACTCTCGCCCAGGATCTTAAATTTATTACCAAAGGGCTAAAGATGCAGTTGAAAGGTTCTGTCAATACATGGAGCTTTTATGCGAGTCGCAGATCTTATTCGCCATTTTATTACGATCTGGAAACCTATAACCAGGTAACCGGAGAATATACACTGTTTGCGCTGAACCCAACCGGTGGACAACCCTATTTAGGGAATGTCATTCCGGGACGCGATGCCAATGCGCATTATTATTTTGAAGGGCGGTTGAACTGGGACCGTGAATTCGGGAAACACTCTGTTGGTTTAATGACGGTAGGGATGTTTGAAGAATATCTTCTGACGGGAGGAAACAGCACTTCCATATATGAAACCCTGCCTGAAAAAAATATGGGAAATTCAGGGCGTGCAACGTATGATTATGACAAAAGATACTTCCTGGAATTCGCATACGGATACAATGGTTCTGAAAAATTCAGCGGCGAAAGCAGATACGGATTCTTCCCTTCGATTGGGGCCGGATGGTTGGTTTCCAACGAAGCATTCTGGACCTCGATGAAGGATGTCATCAGCACATTGAAGCTTAAATTTACGTGGGGAAGAGTCGGGAACGATGCAATCTCAGGCAGATCGGGTCGTTTCTTCTATCTCTCAGATATAGCTAAAGGCGGCGGAGACTATCGCTGGGGATCAACTTTTATGAATGCTTATCGCGGGTACTCGGTCAACAGGTATGCTAACCCGGATATTACCTGGGAGGTGTCGACCAAATATAACCTGGGGATGGAGCTTAACTTCTTTAATGATGCACTAAAACTTCAATGGGATTTATTCCAGGACGACCGGGATAATATTTATCTGACCAGACAGAACTTTCCTTCGACAGCAGGTCTTGAAGCCACAATCAGCGGAAATGTCGGGAAGGTTAAATCAAAAGGTATTGACGGGTCGATTGACTACCAATATGTATTTAATAAAGATTTCTGGATGACTGGTAGAGCTAACTACACTTTTTCAACCAATGAGTTTGTAGAGTTGGATGAGAAGAATTATCCTGATGAATATTTAAAACGTAAAGGGCATTCAACCAATCAATGGTGGGGTTTAATTGCCGAGCGACTCTTTGTTGATGAAGCAGAAATTGCAAACTCTCCCAAGCAGGATTTCGGAGAATATATGGCAGGCGACATCAAATATAAAGATGTAAACGGCGATGGCGTTGTTAACAGCAACGATCGTGTTCCTTTGGGGCTGCCCACGGTTCCTGAAATACAATATGGATTTGGACTTTCTGCAGGATATAAAGCATTCGATTTTTCATTTTTCTTTCAGGGCAACGGACGGGTTTCAATGTTTATTAACCCCGGAACCGACAGTAATGGTATAGCTCCGTTTGCATACAGACGAAATGCTTTGGCTATTATTGCCGAAGACCACTGGAGTGAAACAAACCCCGATGTTCATGCCTTTTGGCCTCGTTTGTCTGTTGATCCGATAGCAAATAATAATCAGACCTCTTCTTGGTGGTTGAGAAATGCCGCATTCCTTCGGCTAAAAACGGTAGAGATGGGATATAATATTCCTGCCAATACATTTAAAAAGATAGGACTCAAGAGCAGTAGGATTTATTGCAGCGGTGAAAACCTGTTTGTAGTCAGTCCATTTAAACTGTGGGATCCTGAAATGGGTCGTGGCGGTTTGGGCTACCCTCCTAACCGCAGGTTTAATGTTGGAGTTCAATTATCATTTTAATGCTTAAAACTACAGAAGATGAAAATATTGAGTATAAAATTAGTTGTGCTGCTTGGACTTTTTGGTTTGGCGACTTCTTGTTCAAAGTACCTGGATGTTGTTCCGGACAATACGATGACTTTGGAAGATCTCTTTAAGCAAAAAGAGGAAGCCTGGGATGCACTATCAAAAGTTTATAGCTACATGCCACAGGATGACCAGACACATGTTACGACTTGGACATTAGGAGATGAGTGGTTGGGACGGCTCGACATAAATAGTACCGAAAGCAACCTTCGGGCCATTAGAATTATGAGGGGGCTGCAGACTGTTTCCAATCCTCAGTTAGGATGTTGGTCTGGAACGGGGGGAGGAAAGCGGCTGTATGAAGGAATTCGGCAAGCAAATGTTTTCCTCGCCAACATTGATAAAGTTCCGGACATGACTGATCTGGAAAAGAATGAATGGAAAGCTCAGGTTAAGTTTCTGAAAGCTTATTATAATTTTCTCCTGGTTCAGAGATATGGGCCGATTGTTATTGCCGATGAATTAATTGGTGCCGATGCAACGACTGATCAGCTGTTTCTTCCGCGGACTAAGGTGGATGAATGTTTTGATTACATTATTGGCCTGATGGATGAGGCAATACCGGAACTGACAGAAAGAACCATATCAGTTAATCTTGGACAGGTTGATCAGGTGGTAGCTAAAGCAATTAAAGCCAGGGTGCTGATGTTCAGAGCCAGTCCGTTTTTTAACGGAAATATGGAGTATTACGGCGACTTTATGGATCACGATGGCAAACCGTTTTTCCCATTGACTTATGACAAAGAAAAATGGAAAGATGCCATTGATGCGATAAATGTAGCGCTTGAGGCTTGTAACGCTAACGGGATCGCTCTATACACTTATGAAAAAGAACCTTATTCTTTTGATCGTGAAGACTACTCTGAGAATCAGGAGAAAATCAAGAAGTTGTATGACTTAAGAATGGTCATTACTGACCCATGGAATAAAGAACTGATATGGGGATACTCAAACATTAATATTTACGGACAAGGAGAACTCGCCCATTCCAGCAACATGCGGCTTCCTGAAGGATATGGAGACGGAGTGACTAATACTGCAGAATATTCATGGCAATGGATGGCGGCAACTTACCGGATGGCCGAACAGTATTACACCGAAAAAGGTGTTCCAATTGACGAAGACCTGACATTTGATCTGGACAAAAAATGGGAAGTCGTTGTTACACCAGGAGTTGATGATCCTGCTTACCAGGAACTTCGCGGCTTTATGCAGCCGGGAGCCGAAACAATCAGGCTTTACCTGAACAGAGAACCACGTTTTTATGCAAACCTTGGAATTACCGGGGGGTATTGGCGTACCCATGGGGTCAGAATCAAAACCATGATGTATGCAGGGAAAGACGGTGGTTATAACTCATCACAACATACCACTGACTTTTTTGAAACTGGTATTTCAGTGAAGAAATTTGTTCATCCCGAATCGAAATCAGGAGCATGGCAAAGGACAATTAAATATCCTTACCCGATTATCAGGTTGGCAGATTTGTTACTGATGAAAGCAGAAGCCCTGAACGAGTATTTGGATGCTCCTAATCAGGAGGTTTACGATGCAATTAATAAAGTACGGGAAAGAGCAGGGGTTCCAAATGTTGAAGACGTTTGGTCGGATGCAAGCATTGTTAAAAGTGTGAATAAGCACAAAAGCAAAGAAGGCATGCGCGATATCATTTTGCAGGAAAGAGGCATCGAATTGGCCTTTGAAGGAAGCAGGTATTGGGACATGCTCAGGCATAAGAAAGCAGCGACTCAATTTTCAGTACCTGTATGGGGATGGACATATACCGGCCAGACCGGGGCTGATTTCTTCATCCTCGAAGCCAAACAAACCAGGAAATTTACTATTACTGACTGCCTGTGGCCTATCGACTTGAATGAGATGAATACCAATTCAAAACTGATTCAAAATCCGGGTTGGTAATATTCTGATACGTGATAGTTATTTTTCGAATCAATTAAAAATATCCGAATGGAAACAACGAAAATATATTTAATCAT
>JAEUSS010000477.1 GCA_016788685.1 Prolixibacteraceae bacterium
TATAAATATTTCAAGGTTTCGGTTGGTCAGGACCAGCAACGAACTTCCAATACAGATCTTTCGATATCTTCTGACAGCAAAGAGAATATTTATCTTTGCTCGCGCCAGTCGGGATTAATGTGCTATGATAGGGAAACAAACTCGTTTACAAGCAAAAAAATCCCGATAAAAATTCCTGAAGGGTGGCTGGTAAATCATTTGTATGAAGATATAAAGGAGCATAAATACTACATCTGCAGCGACAATGGCCTGGCAATTTACAACGACATTACGAAAGAGCTTCAATATAAAGATCATAATCAGGGCAACACCGGAAACATTCACGCCTGGCAAAACCTGAAGTACGTTTATAATTTATACATCGACAGTCAGAACACCTGGTGGATTTTTCACCACAATCCGACTCCCGGGAATGAGGCCAACACCATTTTGCACCTGAACCCCCGTACAGGAGAATTAATCGACAGCATTTCGGCAAAAATAGAAGGGAATAAAAAATATGAGCAGTACAACTGGATATTTGAACCCAGAGATAACCGGGTGTGGATTGGCGGGGTAAATTCGCTTTTAAATTACGACAAGGATCGCCGCTTTTTTGACCAATACATCAGAAAACTACCCGGTGATTTTGATATAAAATGCCGGGAAATTAAGCAAATGTTTGAAGACAGGGAGAACTGTCTGTGGTTTTGTACCGACAACGGACTTTATGTTATTGGCGGCGATCAGGAAAACGCTTACAACTACATTTTTGAGAATAATTCGAACGATGACATATTGATCAACTCAATCCTGCAAACCGAAGACAAGGAAAACTGGATCGGAACCTGGGGCAAAGGAATCCTGGTTTTCGACAGTCTTTTCGTAAAAAAGGATATTGACCTGCATCGAGCGATCAAAGGCGAAGAGTTTAAGATGATATGGGCTTTGCATCAGCAGCAGCCCGGAGGATTGGTATGGTCGGGGTGTCAGTATGGAAATATTGTAGTTTTTGACCCGGATACTAAAAAGGCCGTTCATATTTTAAATCCGCCGGCAATGAGAGGTGCAGCGGTCCGGCAAATTACGGCTGATAAAAACGGCAATTTATGGTTCGGCCTGCAAAACGGGAAACTGGTCAGGTGGAATAAAAAGGATAAAATCAGCAATCAGAATTTTGAGGAAATAAACGATTTTCATGCCGCTGTTTTTTCCCTGAACATTGATCTGGCCGGACGAATATGGGTGGGAACCAATAAAATGGGCCTGTTTGTAGTGGACAGCACCGGAACGAAGGAATTGTTTCACTTCGCCGATGAGCATCAAAACGTCCCAACCTTGTTTGGCAATAACATTTACGATACGGAACAATATAACGACAGTATTTTTTTCATCAGTACCGGACTCCTGAATATTCTGAATATTAATTCCGGAAAAATTAAACGTTTGTCGCAATATGACGGATTACCGGGGAACAATGTTATTAAAATGGTTAAAGATCCGGAAGGGATATTATGGTTTTCGACCAATAATGGGCTTGGTAGTTACAATTATTCGAAAAACATGTTTGCCTCTTACACCGAAAGAAACGGTTTTGTGTATGCCGGAAAACCTGCTCACGCGAAACTCCGGATGAAAAACGGAGAAATCTGGTTCGGGGGAGAAAATTCGTTGTTCGGGTTTGTCCCTGAAAAAATATCACACCGGTCAGCTCCCCTGAGTGTTACTTTAACCGATTTTAAAATATTCAATACCTTCATTCCGCTCGATTCGCTTTTGGCGCTGGATGAAATCCGTTTAAAGCCGGATCAGAATTCGTTCACGGTTTATTTTTCGTCATTAAGCTACGCACAGCAGGATAATCTGATTTATTATTACAAACTTGAAGGTGTAAATCGTGAATGGGTAAAAGCCGAACGTGATCTGGCTGCAAAATATACCACTTTGCCTCCCGGAAATTATACATTCAAAGTGAAATGCGTTAATTTGCAAGGCGAGGAATCGTTAAACATCACCACGCTAAGCCTGTCAATACTACCTAAGTTTTATCAAACCTGGTGGTTTATCAGCCTGGTAATAGTTTTCTTAATCTGGTTAACTTATTACATTTACAGGCAGCGTGTCAATAAGCTGCTGGCCATTGAACGGGTTCGGACTAAAGTGGCCCGCGACTTACACGATGATATCGGCTCGACATTAAGCACAATTCATATTTTGAGTTCGATGGCCAAAACAAAACTGCTCACCGATCCGGTAAAAAGCAGCTCGTATATCAGTAAGATTACCGATAACAGCCAGCAAATGATGGAGGCCATGGATGATATCGTCTGGAGCATAAAACCCGATAACGACAGCATGCTCAGAATCTTGGCCCGTATGCGCGAATATGCTTCAGAAATACTGGAACCCAAAGAGGTGGAAATTACGTTTGTCATCGGAGAACACATTCAGGAGCTAAAACTCGACATGGAAACCCGTCGCGATGTATTTCTGATTTTTAAGGAGGCTGTAAATAATACTGCCAAGTACTCGCGCTGTACGAAAGCCGAAATTAATTTGCAGTTCAGAAACAAACGGTTACATATGACCATCCGGGATAACGGACAAGGTTTTGATGTCAGTTCGGCCGATGGCGGTAACGGACTCGGGAATATGCAAAAAAGGGCCGAACAGCTGAAAGGGAAGATCGAAATAAAAAGTCAAGCCGAATCGGGGACTGTAGTTATTCTGAACATTCCTGTTCACGACTGATTTTCACATATTCATGTGAATTTCTAGTTATTTTTGATTTGTAGCTTTGTAAACAAAAAAATCATGATACGAGTATTGATCTATGAAGATAATCCACAGCTCAGGGAAGGCTTGACTATGCTGATTGATGGCAGCGATGGATTTAGCGTAGTGGCATCGTACAAAAACTGCAATAATATCATCGCTGAGCTGAAAGCCTGGAACCCTGATGTTATTTTGATGGATATCGACATGCCTGGCATAAACGGATTAGAAGGTCTCAGGCAAGTACGGGAAGTGAATCAGGATATAAAAATACTGATGCTTACTGTTTTCGACGACAATAAAAATGTTTTCGAAGCATTGAAGAACGGAGCAAACGGTTACCTCCTGAAAAAAACGCCACCGGCCAAACTACTTGAATATATAGGCGATGTAGCCTCAGGAGGCGCCCCGATGACTTCATCAATTGCCAGCCAGGTTTTGAAAATGTTTGCGGAAATGCCCCAGCAAACCAATAACGAATACAACTTAAGCGAACGCGAAAAACAAGTTTTGCAGTTACTCGTAAACGGATACAGCTACAAGATGATCGCCGGAGAAATGTTTATTGCCATTGATACGGTTCGCTCTCACATCAAAAAAATATACGAAAAGCTTCAGGTAAACAGTAAAAGCGAAGCCGTGGCCAAAGCTTTTAAAGATAAACTGCTGTAATATTTATGGAGCTTGCCTGTTCGTGACTTTCTATTATTCAGTGGGTTTGATCAAATTCACATCATTGTGCGATTGCTTTTACGAGGTTAAGTTGATTCCTTTGCACTCATAACATCTCAAATTCGACGGATGAAAACAATCGCAGAATTCCTGAAATCAACGGGGAGTAAGCAAATCTTGGCCACAGTCATACTGTTGATCTTTTTCCTGATTTCGTCCCGTTTGCCGGCGCAGCGCTTTTGGCTGACGACCTATGAATTTCCGTTCGGGCCGAAGACCGGAATCACGCTGACCAAAGAGAACTGTCTCTATGCGGGGATCAGGAATGGTGTGATTCGTAGTTGCGACGAAGGACAACACTTTAATCTGGTGCTGAAATCCTCGTTAATCTCTTCTGTTTTTTCCACCAGACAGGGAAAGGTAATTGCCGGCGGAACCGGGAAAATATTCATCACTGACATTTCAGGACAAAACTGGGATTCGATAGCCATAAATTCGGGTTATCCGGTCATTCAATTGGCCGAAAACTCAAAAGGCGACTTATTTGCCATTACCTCGGGATACAACAGCGAGACACAAATTTATACAGGCGATGGCGTATTTGTTTCTGAAGACAAAGGATTAACCTGGATACAACGGAATTCAGGCCTCGGGATATACAAAGGCTGCGAAAAGATTGCCGTCGACAAAAACGATCGGCTATATGTGGCCAGCGCCGATGAATACAACTCGGGAAACGGAGGACTGTTCATTTCGGATAACAACGGAATACTATGGAAACACATTGATATAAACATCGACGGAAAAGATGCAATTCCC
>JAEUSS010000498.1 GCA_016788685.1 Prolixibacteraceae bacterium
AATGGATGCATTTGTTGCAGTTACCGGGAATTCGGAAACCAACATCCTCTCCTGCCATCTGGCAAAATCGTTCGGGGTAAAACGGACCATAGCCGAAATTGAAAATATTGATTTTATGACTATGGCAGAAGGAATGGGCATAGGGAGTATCATCAATAAAAAGTTACTTGCAGCAAGTTATATATATAAATATACAGTTGGTACTTCAGTAGCTCATGTGAAATGTTTGACAGCTTCTGACGCAGAAGTTTTTGAGTTTCAGATCAAGAGCGAATCAAAGCTAACGCAGAAGCCAATTCGAGATCTTTCGATACCCTCAGATATTATTATTGGAGGAATTATCCGCAATAATACGGGATTTGTGGCAACAGGCGACACCCAGATAAAAGTCGGCGATTTGGCTGTCGTGTTAGCCTTATCATCGTCAATCAGTAAGTTGGAGAAGTTTTTCAGATAGCGTTATCAAAATCTCGGGTTTCATGCTAAACTTTAAATTAATACTTCGAATTCTCGGCTTTCTGTTGCTGGTAGAAGCTGTTGCCATGTTGATTGCGACAGTGGTGTCGGTAATTTATCGCGGCCCTGATTTTTTTGCGCTGCTGCAATCATCTCTGATTTGCGCGGCAAGCGGATCTTCTTTGGTTATTTTCACGAGAAAAGCCCGAAAGGAATTGGGAAAACGTGAAGGTTTTGTCATCGTGACGTTGGTCTGGATCGTGTTCTCTTTCTTTGGCAGTTTACCATTTATTTTAAGCCATTCAGTTCCAAGCCTGACCGATGCTTTTTTTGAGACCATGTCGGGGTTTACAACAACCGGATCGTCTATATTGAACGATATTGAGTCGGTTCCGCACGGAGTATTGTTTTGGAGAAGTATGACCCAATGGCTTGGGGGGATGGGAATTATTGTCCTTAGTCTGGCTATTCTGCCCATTTTTGGAATTGGCGGTATGCAGCTTTTTACTGCTGAAGTACCAGGGCCTGTTGCTGACAAGCTAAGTCCGCGTATTCAGTCTACCGCCAAAAGTCTTTGGGTTATTTATTTGCTGTTTACAGGTTTGGAAACTGTACTTCTGTGGATGGGAGGAATGACGCTATTTGATGCGGTTAATCACTCGTTTACCACTATGGCAACAGGAGGCTATTCAACCAAACAGGCCAGCATCGCATACTGGTCCTCTCCTTTCATCGAATATGTCATCATTATTTTCACCATCATTGCAGGGACTAATTTTTCGCTTTCTTTCCTCATGCTGAGCGGAAAATTTACAAAAGCTATTAAAGACGAGGAACTGCGGTATTACTTATTTTTCATTGGAGCTTTTACTCTGATTATTTTTGCCGGCTTGTTGATAACAACTAGTCTGGGAACGGAACAGGCCTTTCGGAATGCGCTTTTTCAGGTGGTTACTATAATTTCTACAACAGGCTATGCTACGGTTGATTATATGCATTGGATGCCTTTTTTGACCATTGTTCTTTTTGCAGTATTTTTCTTTGGCGGGAGTGCCGGATCAACAGGCGGGGGGTTAAAAATAATGAGAGTTGTATTGCTGCTTAAAAATAGCTACTACGAACTTCGAAGGCTTATTCACCCTAATGCAATTGTTCCGGTCAGGTTCAATAACAAGCCTGTCTCCGAGCAGATTATAAATAATGTGCTTGCATTCTTCATGTTCTATTTTATCATTTTTGCCGGAAGTTCAGTGCTTTTAATGCTGGTAGTTCCCGATTTGGTTTCGGCTATGGGGGCGGTTGCAACTTCGCTGGGAAACATCGGACCTGGACTCGGGGTTTTTGGCCCGGCTGAAAATTTCAGCACCTTACATCCGGCCGGGAAATGGTTTCTTACTTTCCTGATGTTGCTTGGGCGTCTGGAGCTATTTACTGTATTGGTGTTGTTCTCTCCGGCTTTCTGGAAGAAATGAGCTAATCTTCGAAAACACCTTTGCCTTGCCTGACAAGAATGGGAAATTCGCTGGTACAATCTATTATTGTTGACGGAACATTGTCTCCGTATCCGCCATCGATGACAAGATCGGCAATGTCCATAAATTTCTCGTGAATCAATTCCGGATCGGTTGAATACTCAATAATTTCATCATCATCATGAATGGATGTTGACATGATGGGGTTGCCAAGCTCACGAACAACGTCGGTAATAATCGGATTGGCCGGTATTCGCACCCCGACAGTCTTCTTTTTTCCTTTAAAATATTTTGGAACATTGCTGTTGGCATTCAGGATAAATGTAAACGGACCAGGCAGATATCGCTTCAGCAGTTTAAAAACCTGGTTGGAAACGGGCTTCGAAAAGTCTGCAAGGTGGCCTAAATCGCTGCATATAAACGAAAAGTTAGATTTTTCAACTTTTACGTTCTTGTACCTGGCAATTTTTTCAACTGCTTTGGCATTGGTAATGTCGCAGCCAAGACCGTAAACAGTATCGGTCGGATAAACGATGATCCCTCCGCTTTTTAACACATCAACCACCTGTCTGATGTCTTTGGGATTCGGGTTTTCCGGATAAATTTTTAATAACATTTTAAACCTTCCTTTCTTTTGAGAACGTAAATTTAGTTATTTTGAAACGTTTTTTATCTAATTCAGAAAATCATGGACAAAGAGTTCGTCGTTACAGAAGATGGCTCACATACTATTTATCTTCCTGAAATTGACGAGCACTACCATTCTGTGCATGGTGCCATTCAGGAATCGGTGCACATTTACATTAATCAGGGATTATTGCAAG
>JAEUSS010000527.1 GCA_016788685.1 Prolixibacteraceae bacterium
CTCGCCGGTGCTGCTTGCTGTGTTTTTTGTTGTCATGCTGCTCGTATGGTTTTCAAGGCACAAAATCAAGGAAAGCAAGTTGGTGAAAAAGATTAAGGGGTTTGTGTCGCAATTTGGCGAAGGTTTCCGAAGTATCCGGAATATGAAAAATAAGAAAGCATTTATATTTCATTCGGTATTCATCTGGGTTTTGTACTACCTGATGCTTTACTGCGTATTCTTTTCATTCGGGTTCACGTCCCACTTGATGCCTCTGGCCGGATTAACTGTTTTTGTATTGGGCAGCTTTGGGATGGTGGCTCCGGTACAGGGAGGAATTGGCGCCTGGCACTTTATGGTGATCGAAGGTCTTGCGATTTACGGAGTTGATAAGGCTGACGGAAAAATATTTGCCTTGCTGGCACACGGCAGTACAACCGTTATGCTTATTGTTCTCGGATTGATTGGCTTGCTTGCTTTACCTTTTGTAAACGAACGGGAAGACGAACCGGAACTGGCAGTCGAAGAAACATAGATCTGATTGTTGACAAGCAGTAATTGTTCATTTATTTATCCTGTACTTTGAATACAAATCTATACATAGCGCGACGAATCTTTTCGGCGAAGGAAAACCGGAATAATCTTTCGCACCGGATCGTGAATATTGCCCTTTTTGGTATTGTGCTTGGGTTGATCGTCTTGCTGTTGTCGGTGGCTATCGTAACGGGGTACAAGTCAGAGGTAGGACGGAAAGTGATCGGTTTCGGAGCGCATTTGCAAGTTACTAATCTGGATTCTAACCAGTCTTACGAAACCTTTCCTGTCAGTGCAAATCAGCCTTTTTTACAAGAGCTGAAGTCTATTGACGGGATTCGTCATGTCCAGGTTTTTGCGACCAAACCGGGGATCATCCGCACTGACGACGAAATTCAGGGCGTTGTACTGAAAGGGATCGGCCCCGATTTTGACTGGTCGTTCTTTCAGGAAAACAGGGTCGCCGGAGAGCCGTTTCATGTTCAGGATACGATCCGGAGCAATAACGTTTGGGTGTCGAAACAAATGGCCGACTTGCTGAAGCTAAAACTTGGCGATGATCTGACGATGTTCTTCATCAACGATATGGAAGCTGTGCCGCGTCAGCGCAAATTTCAACTGGCCGGAATTTACAAAACCAGCCTCGAAGAATTTGACCGCATGTTTGTTTTGGTCGACATTAACCACGTACGCAGGTTAAATAACTGGCAAAACGATGAAGTGAGCGGGTTTGAAATTCTGGTCAGCGATTTTAAGAAACTGGACGATCAGGAAAAGGCGGTGAGAAACCTGTTGCTCCGGAATACCAATCCCGACGCACCGGTCCTGCAGGTGGAGAGCATTAAGGAAAAATACCGGCATATCTTCGACTGGCTGGGATTGCTCGATATGAATGTATGGGTTATACTGGGCCTGATGATTCTGGTGGCGGGGTTTAACATGGTTTCGAGTCTTCTGGTGATTATCTTGGAGCGAACACAGATGATCGGTATCCTGAAAGCGATGGGAGCCCGCAACTGGAGTATACGTAAGGTATTCCTTTATTTTTCGGTCATGCTTATTCTGAAAGCTTTGGTGTTGGGGAATGTATTGGGGATAGGTATTTGCCTGATTCAGAAATATACGCACGTACTGACACTTGATCCTGCATCTTATTATCTTGAGTATGTTCCGGTAAATCTGACCGTTTGGCATGTCGTCCTGTTAAATGTCGGGACCATCGTGATAACCATTCTGATGTTGCTGCTGCCGTCTTATTTTATTACCAAAGTTTCTCCCGAAAAAACAATCCGTTTTGAGTAAATTTGGCGCATGTTTTCATCACTTAAAACGTATCTGAAAGAGGCTTTGTGCGGCGAGTTGCCTGGCATTGAGGCCCATAATAAAATGCTCCCTCCGGGACGGCGGCTGAAGACCATTGGTTCTGATCTGTTGTCGGTTAAGCAGAGCAGTGTGCTGCTTTTGCTTTTTCCTGAAGAAGGGCGGTTATACATTTGTTTGATGAAA
>JAEUSS010000596.1 GCA_016788685.1 Prolixibacteraceae bacterium
GATGGATAAAGATCTTGTGGGAGAAAATAATTATAAGAGCAAGTGGTTTCAGTCGAACATGTCATTGACCTATCAGGTTCCCTTCGTAAAAGGGCTTTCGTTCAAATCAATGTACAGTTACGACTACACACTGAATGACAATAAAGAGTACGCAAAAAGTTTCTCACTGTATCTGCCTACAGGCGCTGAGTACACAGCCAATCCACAAAAAAGCGGAAACAGCAAAGTGTCCCGCTATTTCTACGGAAAAAGTGCCAGCCTTTGGCAATTGCAGGTTGCTTATGAGCGCAAATTCCGCGACCATTCGGTAAACGTCATGAATCTTCTTGAAAACTCTCATTATCAGGGAGACAACTTCTACGGTTCCCGCTACCTGGTACTTCCTTTGCCCCAAATCTTCGCCGGAATCAGCGAAAACCAGGAGATGCTTCAAAGCACTTCCAGCGGAGCTCTTTATGACTATGCAAACCGGGCATCGGTCGGCCGTGTTTCTTACGACTTCAAAAGCAAATACCTGACAGAGTTTTCATACCGCTACGAAGGTTCCTCCAGATTTCCAAAAAACAGCCGCTGGGGATTCTTCCCTTCTGTTTCGGCAGGTTGGAGAATCTCAGAAGAAAGCTTCTGGAAAAACTCGTCGTTTAACTTCATCGACAACCTCAAACTTCGCGCATCATACGGTATGACCGGTGACGACAGCGCACTGGCCTACCAGTTTATAAGCGGTTATCAGTATCCTGCTTCGGGAAGCCGGACCGGATTGCCTTCCGGATATATTTTCGGAGATTCGTTCATTTCCTCATCGAGCAATACTGGATTGGCCAATAACGCTATAACCTGGTATAAAGCGAAAACACTGAATATTGGAGTGGATGCTATGGCATGGGAAGGTTTGCTGGGAGCAACGATCGAATACTTCAACAGAGACCGTTCGGGACTGTTGACCACACGCCTGGGCAGCTTACCCGGCATTGTAGGGGCAAACCTTCCGCAAGAGAACCTGAACAGTGACCAAAACCGCGGGTTTGAACTGGAACTGAGCCACACCAACCGTATCGGTGAACTCAAATACCAGGTAAAGGGTAACATCTCTTACACAAAAACCAAGACCAAATACTTCGAGATGGCGAAAGCGGGCAACTCTTATTTGAATTGGCGCAACGGAGTCAACAATCGTTACAACAACATCTGGTGGGGCTACTCCGGCAACGGACGCATTTCAAGCTGGGACGAGATATACTACAATCCGGTTTACATCGGACGCGGATCAATCCTGGGCGATTACGAATACGAAGACTGGAACGGTGACGGCTGGATCAACGACCTCGATGTTCACCCTCTGGCTACCAACGGACAGGTTCCGCTGATCAACTTTGGTTTTACGATCAATGCCCAGTGGAAAAATCTGGACCTGACCATGCTCTGGCAAGGAGCCGGCAAAAAATATGTCACTCCCAGAGAGTTCCTTTATCAACCATTATGGTCTTCTACCAATGCAATCAGCGATTTCATGGACCGCTGGCGTCCGGTCGATCCGAATGCCGACCCATACGATCCGGCAACAGAATGGATTACCGGCGATTATGGTTATACCGGAACATCGCCCAATGCAAGTTCCGACTTCAATATTCAGAATGCCGCATACCTCCGGTTGAAATCGATGGAAATCGGGTACACACTGCCCGACAAGGTGCTCAAACAAATCAATCTGAAAAACATAAGAGTTTACGCAAGCGCATATAACCTGCTCACGTTTACCAAGTTGAAATATATGGACCCCGAGTTCTTCACCAGCAATACAAGTTCTTCAGGTCTTACTAACCTCGGATACAACTATCCCATCAACAAGACCTTTTCAATTGGTCTGAATGTGAAATTTTAAAAATTGACGAATTATGAAACTGAATAAAATATTAGCAATCATCGGACTAAGTGTCACCATGTCGGCCTGTACCGATTTGGATATCGCACCAATAAATATAATGGGCGAAAACGACATCTACGGCAGCGATGAGGGCGTTATGAGCAACATCGCCCGCATCTACAGCCGCCTTCCTATTGAAGACTTCAAGTATTACTACCCTTCAGGGTTTAATTACAGCGGCACACAGTACAAGCAAATGGCTTGTCTGACCGGAGAGGCTGTGGGAAGAGACACGCAGGCAGCCGACAGCGAAGGATTCTCATATTGGAATGACGGATATTCACAAATCCGTGATATCAATATGCTCCTCGAAAAAGTTCCGCAATATTCATCTACCATGCAAGAGCTGAATGTTAAGACTTATTTGGCCGAAGCACGTTTTGCCCGTGCCTACACGTATTTTGCTCTTGTAAAAAGATATGGCGGCGTTCCATTGGTCGATGCTATTGTTGACTACCCTGCCTCTGTTGATATGGAAGGAACACATTTCTTCCGTGCTTCGGAAGAAGCTATTTGGGATTTCATCGCTTCCGACCTGGATTATGCAATCCAGAATCTGCCTGAGAACTCACCGGCAAAAGGCCGTTTCAACAAATATGTTGCCGCTGCATTCAAATCGCGGGCCATGTTATATGCCGGAAGTATCGCAAAATACAATACCGTGAACGAAGTTCAGGACCAAAACGGGAAATCCGTGCGTATTTGCGGAGTTCCGTCAGAACGGGCTACCGACTATTTTAAAGCAGCTTACGACGCAGCACAATTGGTAGTCGACTCCAGGAAATATTCGTTATACAAAGGACTTTGGAAAGCCAACGATCCCGTTGCTCAGTACAACAACTTCAAAACGATGTTCCTGACCGAAACTTCTGAAAACATCTTTGTAAAATACTACGATGCAACCAACAGCACACACGATTACGACCAGTCTGTTCAGCCGAACCAAACCAAATCGGGTGGTAACGACTCTGAAGTGAATCCGACGATTGATTTCATTGAAATGTTTGACGGAATTGCCAAAGATCAGAACGGTCGTTTCAAAAACATCGACGATAACGGAAAATACGTTCTCTTCAATTCGCCGTTGAATGCGTTTGCCAATGCCGAACCCCGGTTACGTGCTACTGTAATTTTCCCGATGGACACATACAGAAACCAGGTAATTGAAATCCGCCGCGGTATATGGACCGGAGACGCAAGCCAGGGAATTTCGCCGTTTGCCAACGAAGGTGATATCGGCAACTGCAACCAGCTGGCTGATCCTAATCTAAAACTTGCCGCGAGCCTCGGTTCAAATCCGGCAATTGCATTAAAACCCGGAGATCCTCACGG
>JAEUSS010000625.1 GCA_016788685.1 Prolixibacteraceae bacterium
TATTTTCCTGAATTCATAATCTTGCACTTTTAAGGCGCAAAACTAGAAGTCAATTCAAATCAAAAAATCAAAGAACGCTTGTAATGTTTTAATATATAGTCATTTATATAATAATTTTTAAAATTAACGCATCACTAGTAACATGAAAACATGAAAATTATTATTTACACAGAAAAGCCCACTAAGTTAAAAGATATAATTGTTGATTATGTAAAAAATGAAGATGGTAAATTCAAGACTTGGGAATTAAGGGATGGGGATAAAAACAAGAATATGCTCACGCATATTGCTGAACAGTACGAGGATAAAGCTCTATTAATTTTGACTCCCAATGAAGAGAAAAAGATACTGTCTGGAAATCTCACGCAATGGACTAAAAGAAAAGAAACGGGAGAAATTCTTACTGATGAAATAAAAGCAATCTATATTGGAATGTTTTCACAGCAAGTAATAACTCATTTAAGCAATTTTTTCAATAGTATAAAAATAGAAAAATAGAGAGTGTTTTTCACTCTCTATTGCTTAGTTACTTAATTTACTCCTGTTTCGGCAGCAAGTGGCAAAGATCGGGATTGTCTTTGATTCGCTGTAATTCATCGGCGACGATCTGTTTGACCTCGGTTTTAATTCGGTCATAATTCTCTTTTATCATGGTCTTCATTTGGTCAACACCATTCTCATCGACAAAGTTGGTGATAACGGGAATTTTCTTGTAGACTAAAGTTTCAGCGGCCACCCGCTCATTATCGACGACAATTTCACAATGAAAAATCTTCTGTTCTATTCGCTCATCGAAGTTGTCTGCCACGGCTCCCACGAACATACCCTGGGTTAAGTTACTGATCTTGGATGGGGGTATCAGGCTATCCATTTGGGTATTTATAGAGGTTGATTTGTCGTTGCGGTTAATGGTCATGGATTGCCGTTTCTGCAACACTTTTCCAAAGCGATCCGAAAGGGTTTTTGCCGTATCACCGACCACCTGCCCGGAGAAAATATTACCGACTGTGTTCATCACGACGGCAGCCTCTTTGTCGCCATAGTCACGCTTTAGCTGCGAAAAGTCTTGGAAGCCTAAAAGTACGGCAACCTTGTTGCTTCGGGCGGTGGCTATCAGGTTATCCAATCCTTTAAAGTAAATCGTCGGAAGTTCGTCTATAACTACGCTGCTTTTAAGTTGGCCTTTCTTGTTAATGAGTTTCACAATGCGGGAATTATACAATCCCAAAGCCGCACCGTATATATTTTGCCGGTCGGGATTATTGCCGACGACAAGGATTTTCGGGTCGTCAGGATTGTTAATATCCAAGGTAAATTCGTCGCCACTCATGACCCAATAAAGTTGTGGGCTTATCATACGAGAGAGCGGTATTTTAGCCGATGCAATCTGCCCCATCAACTGATCGGCAGCACCTCCGAGCCATGCGTCCATAAAGGGCGACAAATAGTTTTCCAATTCGGGATAAGAGGTAAGAATCGGAAAAATATTTTCATACCGTTTGTTCAAAAACTCTATCGCGTGAGGGAATGTACAGTATTTCCCATCCTGATAGATGCGCAAGTACCATATAATCGCGGCAAACAAAATGATAGGTGATTCAACGAAAAAGTCACCTTGCTTTTGAACCCAGGTCTTGTTCAAGTTGAGCATTATGGTGTACGCTGATTCGTAGGCGTCCGATATATCATCCATGAATGAAGGATTAATCGGATTGCAGCGGTGCGAACGGGACGGGTCGTCGAAATTAATCACGTAGAACGTCGGGACTTTGGCGTAACCCTCGCGGTTGTTCAGCAGGTGGTTATAGGCAATCGTGGAAAGGTCAGGGAATTTGAAGTCGTACACATACATCGAAAATCCCTTTTCAACCTGTTGTTTGATGAATTGATTTACCACGGCGTATGACTTACCGGAACCGGGAGTACCTAATACTATCGCTGCCCTAAACGGATTGACTACATTTATCCAGCCTTTCCACATCTTTTTCTTAAACCAAAAACGTGTAGGAAGATTGACGGAATACTCGTTCACCATCAAGCGGGTTTCCTGCATAAAACTTTCGTTCTCTGTATTGAACACATCATCCATGAGATTGCTTTTTAGTAGGCGCGACATCCATATACCCGCCATGAGCAGCAAAATATAACCGACGGTCATCGTAAAAATGTAAAATCCGGCGTTGGCTACCAGCGGGAACGGCAAGACCAGCAGCCACCAATTCAGGAAGAAGAAAACGAACCCCAAAATCAGACAGACATAGATTTTATTCCAGGTTATTTTCTCATCTTTTAC
>JAEUSS010000642.1 GCA_016788685.1 Prolixibacteraceae bacterium
TCGGGCGCGGACCGATTCAGCCGGCACTGGCCGTTAAAAAGAACGGCGATGTTGTGGCCTACATGCGCGATGCCGGTGATGCTCCGACACGGGTACAAACCAGCGTATCCGCCGACAACGGCGAATCGTGGAGCGCGGCTCAAAAAACCGACATCCCCAATGAGGCCAGTGTCGAAGTCTGCGTTTTGAAAGACGGAAAGTGGGCCTTCCTGGCGAACGACATCAACGGCGGACGCTACCAGTTGTCGCTTTTCATTTCGGATGACGAAGGCGCAAGCTGGAGATGGAAAGAATTCGTTGAATACGAAAAAGACAAAAATGCCAGTTTTTCTTATCCGTGCATGATCCAGACCGACGACGGCCTGCTGCACTTATCGTATTCTTACTCGCTGGGCGAAGGCCGGAAATCGATCAAACATGTGGTGATTGACCCGCAAAAGATCGCCGAAAAAACCTGGGCCGAGAAGCTCGGATTTCCGCAGGGTAAAAAAGTATTGCTCCTGCATATCGATGATGCCGGGATGAGCCCCGAAGCCAATTCGGCCACCCAGAACTACATCGCCAACGGCCAGATCATGTCGGCTGCCGTCATGATGCCCTGCCCCAATGCAAAGGATTTTCTCGATTGGGCAAAAAATCACCCGACGGCCGATATTGGCGTTCACCTGACTTTAACCAGCGAATGGAAAACTTACCGCTGGGGACCGGTATCCGATCCGGCCAAAGTACCCGGACTGATTGACCCCGACGGCAAACTGTGGCGCAGTGTACCGGAAGTAGTTGGTCATGCGTCGCCCCGCGAAGTAGAAACCGAAATCCGTGCGCAAATTGACAAATTTATCGCTTCAGGAATAAAGCCAGGGCACATCGACACCCACATGGGAACACTGTATGGTTCGCCCGAGTATGTCAGGGTTTTCCTGAAAGTTGCTGAAGAATACCGCATTCCGGCCAATGTCATTAACGTTTCGGTACCCGAAGTTGCCAACCAGTTCAGGCAGGCAGGCTACCCGATTACCGACGACGTGATCCGGAATATCGGAGAATACCGGTTGCCCAAACTCGATAATTTCACGAGTGTCCCGAAAGGTTCAACCTACGAAGAAAAACGAGCCGGTTTCTTCAAGCTGGTCCGGTCGTTAAATTCCGGATTAACCGAAATTATTTTCCACCCGGCAACGAATACCGAAAATCTGAAGACCATCACCGGATCGTGGCAACAACGCGTTTGGGAAGCCGAACTGTTTGCCGACCCCGTGGTCCGTCAGTTTTTCAAGGACGAAGGAATTATCATCACCAACTGGAAAGAGATCATGAAACGGTTTGAAAAAAAATAGACCAACCTGCCCGAATAACAAAAGCGGCTGAACAGAGGGTAAATCCTTCGGTTCAGCCGCTTTTAAATTTCCTGCGCGCTCAAAAAATCTTAGCCTTGCTTGTTACGCACTCTTATCAAGGCTTAAACGATCCGTTACAAAGGCTTAAACGGTCTGTTATCAAGGCTTAAACGGAGCATTACAAAGGCTTAAATGATTCGTCACAAAGGCTTGAAGTTTTCTGAGGCACCCTGAATGACCGGACACTAAACATTTGCTGGCTAATCTTTCAGTATCTGATGTTATTCCTCCTCGTCATCGTCGTCTTTTCCGCTGTACTTTTTAGGATAAGCATTTTTCCCTTTCATCGCAAACCAGATGATGCGGTTAAACAAATCGTCTTCACCCGCATCAATGTGATCAAACTGCGGCTCCATGCTTTTCCGGGCGTAATGAAGTTCAGGCCCTTTCAACCCGGCCAGGGGCTTATTCATCTCGTCCAGCGGAATCTGGTTCGGAACCGATTGAAAAGGAGTATAATCCGGCGTAAACGAAAAACAATCGAACATGGGCATCGCTGTGGCATCCATGATGTTCATGGGCGGAATACCCAGGATCTGCTCAATCGTCCGCACCATCGAGGTTTGATTGTAGTTTGTATGCACCGTGTTTTTCAGTTTTGAATACGGGCTCATCACCAGTCCAACAGTCCGGTAAGCCGACACATGGTCCCAGCCCGACTGCGAATCGTCTTCGGTCATAAAAACCGCGGTATTGTTCCAGAACCGGCTTTTGGTCAGCGCCTCGATAATTTGCCCGAGAGCCAGGTCGTTGTCGGCCACCATGGCCTGCGGAACGGGAAGTCCGGGACGGGTTCCCCCGGTATGGTCGTTCGGGAGCGCAATGACAATCAGTTCGGGCCACTGATCGCCCTCCATCTTTTCGTATTGTTGCAATTCATCGATAAATACTTTCGCGCGCAAGACATCCGGGATCTGATGATTATCGTAACCGGGATAACCGGGGCACATGATACCTTCAACGGTCTTGATCGTGGTTTTATTTTTAAACACGAACGGTTCGCCTTTCCTGAATCCCTCGTATATGGAAGTCCAGTTCAGGCTTTTGTCGTATTCAGGCGTGCTGGCTTCTCCGTATATGCGGACACTTTTCCCGTGCTTCAGGGCATTGTCCCAGATAAAACCTGTCGGAGCATACACCAGTGCATCGGTCTGTACATGCGGATAACTGCGAAACCAGCCCTGCACATTTTTCTCGATGTAATCGGTTACGATCGACATGTCTGTCCACTGGTGTCCTTCTGCCGAACATTTTCCGGCGGCGTAAAAATTGTCCATCAGGTGAAAATCTTCACAAAGTTTATGGGTGTTGGGCGTAATTTTCTTTCCGAAAATGCACAAGGACGAATCGCCGTCGCCCGTCTTCAGATCGCCGAGAATCTGGTCGTAGGTTCGGTTTTCCTTGATGATATAAACCACATGCCTGAAAACCGATGGTTCTCCGATCCGGACGGGAACAGGAACCGGACCGATATTTTTACGGGGCAGCTTTTCGGTAAGCGCCAGTCTGAAAACCTGGTTAATCTGTTCGACCTTTTGCGTGTAATTCTGCAACTGCTGTTTCTGAGGAACCGGGATAACCGAAACCGAAGCCATCATCCGGTGCGAGTTATAGGAGGTTTTTCCGGTAATTTCTGAAATTGCCGGAATCCGGGCCCCTTCGGCTTCAATGTTGGCAACAAAAAGAAGGCTGTCGCGGTAAATGCCTACGCCCCCGGGGTATGCGCCGGTCGGGATAAAGCCCGCCACACGGCTTTCAGCTTCGGTTGACGCCGCCGAAGCACGCTTCCCGAGTTTAACCACCGCCAGGGCATTGTCCATGCCGTTGGCAACAAAAAGTGTCTTTCCGTCGCTGGTCAGCCCCAATCCGTTCGGCGAATCGCCGAAATACGAATTTTTCTCCTGAAACAGCCGCACCGGAATCTGTTCAGTCACCAAATCCTTTTCGGTATTGATTACCGAAACCATGTCGCTGTTTGCGTTAGCTACATAAATAAATTTTCCGTTGCTGCCCGAAACAATGTCATTCGGATGCAGGCCGACAATTATTTCTTTCAGCAAGGCGCCCGTTTCCGGGTCGAAAACCGAAACTGTACCTTCGCGTGTTGCACCGGTCCGAGGATCAACCTTGGCGCTTCCCCAGGGTACACCGGCCACATTGGCATCACCCTTTTCAGGAACAGATCCGGCCCAGTTGGTCACATACAGTTTCCGGCCGGCAGCAGCAATGCCGTAAGGCGCAACCCCCGAAGGAACCGACCAGATGGTGTTTCCGGTCGTAATATCGATTTTCTCCACAGTATTGTTCCCGTTTAAAACCACATAAAGCACCGGCAAACCAGCCTCCTCCCTGACCAGCAACTCATTGGGCAACGCTGTCCGGGCAGGTTCCCGCGCTTCAAACAAAAAGGTTTTCAGTACCGACATTTTCTTTCCGTTCCACTCTGCCTGAACCACATACGATTTGCCCGCTTTTCCGACGGCACTCCAATACAACTCGTAGTTTTCGCCAACTTTGCGCCACGCAATACCTGAAAATGAATTCACAGCATTTTCATGAGGCAACTGGCTTTTCAGAACAAAACGGGTCGCAATTTTTTTGCTTTCCGGAGAAATAATAACCACCGAATACCGCCCCTCAACAGCTACCCATTTCCCGTCGGGCGAAACAGAACAATCAAAGGCATGATTTTCCTGATTTTTGTCTCCGAAATAAATCTGTTCGCCGGCCGGATCGACCCAGCGGTTGTATGGCAGCAAAACCGACAGATCATTCCCGGAAAGCGTGGTACCCTCATAAGCGCTGAGGTACTTCCGCTGCGCTTTCAGTTCTTTTTTTGTTTGTGTGAAAG
>JAEUSS010000008.1 GCA_016788685.1 Prolixibacteraceae bacterium
CTGCCAAAAATATCCGAAACTTTTTTTTCGTTTATTTTCGACCCGGACTCCTTGACCCGAAAGCTGCCCAGAGGAAAATCCCCTCCCTGGCATACTCCCCCGGTGACCGGTGAAAACCCCCTTCCAGTAATTCAGTGAACGCTCTTCCGTTTTTAGCGGCTGCAAAGGTAATCGCCTTTTTTAAACTTCCAAACAAAAACTGCGTTTTAATCCGGATATTTTTTTCAACTCCCCCCTGCAAACCCATTAACAACCATTACCGGCTGTTACGCTCCCCGTTGAAAGCGGCCGCAAAAGTAAAGAACTTTTTGACCTTTGCAAACCTAGCCCTAATCTTTTTTGCATGTATTTTCAGCCTCAAAAGACACTATTCTGAATACAAGCCAATTATCCGGAACAATATTTATAAACTCAATGTTAATCGAACAAAGCCTATGTAAATACTTCCCCGATCGGGAATAAAAAAGAACGTTTCAGTTGTATAATCATTGGACCAATGACATATTTAAACTTATCTATAAATAATCCTTCAGTAGTTTTGATTAACTTTATGCCTTCAAACCTTTAATACAGAACATTATGGGACTCTTTTCAGCTTTGATGGGAAATGCGGGCGTTGTTAGCCTAGAAAAACTAAGCGAGGAATATGCCAAGCTGCTTACTGAAGACGAAGAAATTGAATTAGGCTTCAAACTGCTCCGTGACACCTTCATATTCACATCGAAAAGACTAATTCTGATCGACAAACAAGGTATTACCGGAAGCAAAACCGAGTATCTGTCAATTAATTACAAGCAAATTTCCAGATTCAGCATTGAAACAGCCGGAACTTTTGACCTGGAAGCCGAGCTTAAAATATGGATTTCCAGCGAAACCGTTCCGAGTATTTCTAAAAAGTTCAACAAATCAGTCAATGTCTATGAAGTACAAAAAGTGCTGGCTCATCACGTACTGAGATAATCCTTATACGTTTGTTTCGGCACAACCCCAATCAATTGCTTTCGTTGGTCGGCAAAAGAATCATTTCACCTATAAACTAATGAATAGCACTTTGAAATTCAGCTCCATGTGTACATCTTTCGGCTAAAAAACTTACTTTTATGTCCTGCACCAAATGATATATCTATGAAAATCATACTTTGGTCTGCCATTTTATCCCTGATCGCTGCATTGGTTTCAGCCCAGGATATCAAAGAAATTGTCCGCAAGTCAGACGAAAAATTTCGCGGTTCATCAAGCACTGGTAGTTTCTCGATGACTATTGAACGCCCAAGCTGGTCTCGCACGATCTCGATGAAAAGCTGGACTCTTGGCTCTGAGTACTCCATGATTTATGTAACTGCTCCGGCCAAAGAAAAAGGTCAGGTTTTTCTGAAACGAAAAAACGAGATGTGGAACTGGGTACCGTCCATCGAACGTATGGTGAAGATTCCCCCATCGATGATGATGCAATCGTGGATGGGATCCGATTTTACGAACGATGACCTGGTCCGCGAATCGTCTATCGTGCAGGATTATACGCACAAACTGCTGGGCGAAGAAACTGTTGCCGACTACCTGTGCTACAAAATTGAGCTGATCCCGTTTGAAGATGCCCCCTTGGTGTGGGGAAAAGTACTGATGTGGATCAGTAAAAAAGATTATCTGTGGCTGAAAGCGGAATTCTATGATGAAGATGGCCTTCTGGTCAATACAGAGATACTGAGTGATGTTAAAAAAATGGACGACCGAATGATTCCCTGCCGAATGGAAATGATTCCGGCAGATAAAAAAGGGCAAAAAACAATCATGATTTTCGAAAATACCGACTTTGACGTTCCGCTGAAAGAAGATTTTTTTTCGATCCAGAATATGAAAAAGATAAAGTAGCTGATGGGTTGATGACATCCTGAAGATCATACCAAAAGTCCGGGAAAGTCTGCCTTCCTAATCCAATCCTTCTTTAAATCCGCTCGTATGACTACAAACCTCAAACTTGCCTGGCGAAACATTTGGCGCAACAAGCGCCGGACACTGATCACCGTTGCCTCCATATTTTTCGGAGTGTTGCTTTCAGCTTACATGACTTCAATGCAGGAAGGTTCGTACGACAAGATGGTGGACATCGTAGTAAAGTTTTATTCCGGATACATGCAGGTTCACCAGGAAGATTACTGGGAAAACAAAAGCATCAACAATTCATTCGATTACGATCAGGCTATGATCGACAAGCTAAAATCTCATCCCGAAATTGAGCTGGTGATTCCACGACTCGAATCATTCGGGTTAGCTTCGGCTCAGGAACTAACCCGGGGAACCGCAATTTTTGGCATTGT
>JAEUSS010000012.1 GCA_016788685.1 Prolixibacteraceae bacterium
TAAATCAATCCCATTTGAACGGCTGCCAAAGGATTTTCAAGTGTTTCTTCGTTTGACTTATCAGAATAGCGGTCTTTTCCCAGCCAGTTTTTCTCCGCACCCCAATATATATCCTTTTCGGGATGCCAGATATCCTCACGGCCGCCCCCGAACCCAAAAGTTTTAAAGCCCATTGATTCATAAGCCATATTTCCGGCAAGAATCATTAAATCAGCCCACGACAGTTTGTTGCCGTATTTTTTCTTGACCGGCCATAACAATCTGCGTGCTTTATCCAGATTGACATTGTCAGGCCAGCTATTAAGCGGAGCAAATCGCTGATTGCCTGTGTTACCGCCTCCACGACCATCCGCTGTACGGTATGTTCCGGCACTGTGCCATGCCATCCGAATCATCAATCCTCCGTAATGCCCCCAATCGGCCGGCCACCAATCCTGGCTTTCTGTCATTAGCTTCTTTAAGTCGTTTTTCACTGCGTCTAAATCAAGCTTCTTAAATTCCTCCCGATAATTGAAGTGTTCACCAAGCGGGTTTGTCTTGGTATCATGCTGGTGCAAAATGTCTAAATTTAGGGCATTGGGCCACCAACTCATTACGGAACTATTGGTGTCCGTATTTGCGCCGTGCATAACCGGGCATTTACCTTTTCCTGAATTGTCCATAATATCAATTTTTTAGGGTTTAAAATCTAAAGTTAATTGTTTCCGGCGTAGGTTCCTACCATGACACTAACTTACTGACAGAAAATGTGCTGTATTATTAAAAAGCCCGTTTTGCGAAGACCGGATTTAGCTCCGCCCGGTGAAAGGCTCCGCGAACCGTTCAATGGGTCTGCTCCAGTAAAAAGGATTCTAAATTCCCGGGCAGGAAATGAAACATCAGATCGGGCAGGAAGAAAATGCCCATTCTTTTTTTGATCCGAAAGAAAAGCTCTTTAAGTTCGTGTCAACAAAGGGCACACATTCCAAGAGTATCCGCCAGCTTATTGGTTAAACACAAACGAAATAAGATTCGCCCCCATCTGCAAGGCTTTCCGTCGGGTATCTTCGGGGTCGTTATGAACCGAACGGTCTTCCCAGCCATCGCCCAGATCACTTTCGTAACTGTAGAAACACACCAGCCGTCCTTTGTACGTCAGGCCAAATCCTTGCGCGGGTTTGCCGTCGTGCTCGTGTATTTTGGGTAATCCGTCAGGGAAGCGGTATTTCTGGTTATAAATCGGATGATCGTGAGGCAATTTCGTAAAATCGAGTTCGGAGAATACTTTTTTCATCTCCCTCCTGATAAACTGATCGATTCCATAATTGTCGCTGATATGCAGAAAACCTCCTGATTCGAGGTATTTGCGCAAATTGGCAGCTTCAGCATCAGAGAAAAAAACATTCCCGTGGCCAGTCAAATCAACATACGGATAATTAAACAAATCTGCACTGCCGGGCTCCACCGTTCCGGGCTCCGGATCGATATTAGTTTTCAGGTTCTCATTACAAAAAGCAATCAGGTTGGGCAAAGCCGTCGGATTTGAATACCAGTCTCCGCCGCCGTTGTATTTCATAAGTGCGATTTTCACCGGACTTGTTTGCGGGAAAGCCAGCACCGGGCACATAATCAGGAGTATCAATCCAAGTTTCTTCATTTCAGGTAAAAGTAAAAGTACATTGCAATCTGTCCTAAAGTTATCCTTCATCGGCTGATCAGACGTTAAAAATAAGCTTTAATTGGATGTGTCAGCCAAATTCAGATTTGGGATTACTCCGTTTTACTGAAATATTTGCCAAATTTGCCAACTCAGATTCAAATCAACAACCAACTTAACTCCCGATCAAACGTTTTGATCTTACTTATTTTTTTTGCAGAGTCAATTTTAACATCAAATTTTCCGGAACATGAAAAGTTTCACTACCCGATCGCTCCATATACCATTTCCGAAGAAAGATCCGCACAATGCCCTGGCTATGCCGGTTTACGAATCGGTTGCGTTTGAGTTTGCTTCGTCGGAGGACATTGCCGCCAATTTCAGAGGTGAACTTCCGGCACATACCTATTCGCGCACGAGTAATCCGACCGTCGAATATTTTGAAACGAAGATAAAGGCGCTGACCGGAGCCCATCACGCGCTGGCCGTGTCATCAGGCATGGCTGCCATTTCGGCTACGATGATGGCCATCTGCAAACAGGGAGACAACATCATATCGGGCAAGCACCTGTTCGGGCATTCGCTGGCTCTGCTCGAACAAAGCCTTTCGGCCTACGGAATGGAAACGCGCTTTGTTGACACGACCCAAACCGAACAGATCGAAGCACTGATTGACTCAAATACACGAGCCATATACTTTGAAACAGTAACCAATCCGCAACTTGAAATAGCCGACATCAGCCGTCTGGCCGACATTGCTGATAAACACGGCATCTTGCTCATTGCCGACAGCACCATCACACCGCCATCGGTTTTCAGCTCAAAATCGCTGGGTGTGCATATTGAAGTGATGTCGACTACCAAATTTATTTCGGGCGGTGCTACTGCTGTGGGCGGCCTGATTCTAGATAACGGATTGTACGACTGGAACCAAAATCCGAATTGTCAGCCTCTGACCCAAAAATTCGGGAAAGACGCTTTTGTTGCCCGTCTGCGGAAAAATTACTACCGGAATTTTGGCATGCCAATGACAGCACACTCAGCCAATTATATGATTGCCGGACTTGATATTCTGGAATTGCGCGTTGAGCGCTGTTATCAGAATTGCCTGAAGCTTGGCAAATATTTTCAGGAAAACCCCAAGGTGACCCGCGTTGATTATCCCGGACTGAAAGATTCGGCATATTACGATTTAGCCCGGAAACAATTTGGCGGCATCCCCGGTTCGGTGATGACTTTTGACCTGGGAAGTCAGGCCGAATGTTTCCGTTTTATGAACCGGCTGAAGATTATCCGCCGCGCAACCAACCTGAACGACAATAAATCGCTGATTATTCACCCCTATTCGACAATTTACACTGAATTTCCTGAAAGTGAACGCGCGAAAATGGGCATCCGACCAACAATGATGCGACTTTCGGTGGGCATTGAAGGCGCCGAAGATTTGATTGCCGACATGGAACAGGCACTAAGTTAAATAAACGCTGCCGGCGGCGAACTCAATCAACAGAAATCCGGATTACAAAAACCGGGATCTTCTATTCATTGAGCAAATTAAACGTATGGCAGGCCACCAGCCCCGCCGTTTCAGTACGCAAACGGCTGTTGCCCAAACTGACCGGACGAAAACCGGCACTCAGCGCCATTTCAATTTCTTCGGAAGAAAAATCACCTTCAGGACCAATTAAAATCAGGTAACTCTGGTTGGGAAGAACCAAATCTTTAAGCAAATCGCGGTGCTGTTCCTCACAGTGGGCAATAAATTTTTGCCCGTCAAAAGGCTGGCTGATCAAATCCTTGAATTTTGTAAGCTCATCAAGCCGGGGCAAATACGCTTTTAACGATTGTTTCATGGCCGAAACCATCACTTTTTCCAGACGTTCAGCTTTAATTTCCTTCCGTTCAGAATGCCGGCAAAGCAGCGGAATTACCCGATCCAGGCCTATCTCAGTTGCCTTTTCCAGAAACCATTCGATCCGTTCGATATTTTTTGTCGGCGCAATAGCCATGTGAACCTGAAATTTCCGCAACCCAAAATTTAGTTCAGACCGGATTATCTTCACCGAACACCGTTTGGGATTCGGATCGGTTATTTCAGCCGTAAAATAACCGCCGCGGCCATCAACCAAAATAATCTGATCGCCCTTTTCGAGCCGCAAAACCCTCACACAGTGTTTCGATTCTGTTTCATCGAGCGTATATTGGCTTCCGGAGAGTTCAGGAGTATAAAAAATATGCATAGGTTTAAAATACAGGATTTAATTCGACAGCCCGATGATTTACAGACTTTTGGGAATAAACTGAAATGCAACGTTCCCTTTTCTGGCGCCAACCTCTTCCCATTTTTCAACCGAAAAATCAATCGCGACAGTTGAACAGGTGGGCATATCGGCATTGAAATATTTTACCAGATTGTATACCAGGTAATAGGCCGTCGGGTTATGTCCAAAAACAGCAACCGTCTGCACATTGCCAGGCAATTGCTGCAACATCTCAACAAAACGCTGGGTGGTCAGTCCGTCATAAAGAATCTCTTCCTGACGAATAAAAGAAACGTTATACCCCAGATTCTTGCAAAAAATACGGGCGGTGTGCATAGCCCGGGTAGCCGGACTGGCAATTACCAATTCCGGAGCAACACCCATCTCTTTCAGCCGGGAACTGATCTTTTCCGCATCGGCCATCCCGCGGTCTGTCAGATCCCGACGATAGTCATCATCATAGCCATAAGGAACTGACTTGGCATGTCGGACAATTATTACCCTTTTCATCGTTGGTCATTTTCTGCAAAATTAATTTATTTTTAATGCGCAGGAAATGCGCTTTTACCATGAAACAAATTGGCTTATTATCAGATACACACGGAACTCTGAGTTCGCGTATTTTTAAATTTTTCGAACCGGTTGACGAGATCTGGCATGCCGGCGACATCGGGAACGCCGAAACTGCCGACCGCCTGTCGGCATTCAAACCCTTACGGGCCGTATACGGCAACATCGATGATCAGGTTCTGCGCCGGATGTTTCCTGCTGACCAACGTTTTCTTTGTGAGCAGGTTGATGTACTGATGACCCACATCGGAGGCTACCCGGGAAGGTATGAAGCCCGCGTGCGAAATCAATTCAGGATAAAAGCGCCGCAACTTTTTATTTGCGGACATTCACACATCCTGAAAGTTATTTTCGATCCGAAGTTCCACATGCTGCACATCAACCCCGGGGCTGCCGGGAATAAAGGTTTCCATAAAGTTTGTACGGCGGTAAGGTTTGTGATCGACGGAAAGAATATCAAAGACATGGAAGTACTTGAGTTTGAACGGACGGCTTTTCAGGAGATTTAACCTGATGCTGTTTTTGACACCACACCGAAAAAACCCGCCAACCCCGTTCAACTTTTTAAGTCGCCGACTGTTTGGAAGTGAAAAGAACGATCATGATCAAATTTCTTTTCATATTAATCCTCTTCACAACAATACAGATGACAAGTTCAGGACAAAAAGAAACAGCGACTTTCGGCGGTGGATGCTTCTGGTGTACCGAAGCCATTTTTAAAAGTCTGAAAGGAGTTGAAACCGTTGAGTCGGGCTATTCGGGCGGGGAAACAAAGAACCCCACCTATAAGGAAGTCTGCTCAGGAGAAACCGGACATGCAGAAGTGATCCAGATCACCTTCAATCCGGCCGTAATCAGTTTTCGTGAACTGCTCGAAGTTTTCTGGCAAACGCACGATCCGACTACGCTGAACAGGCAGGGAGCCGATGTGGGAACACAATACCGATCGGTGATTTTCTACCACACCCCGGAACAAAAAGAAATTGCAGAACGTTTTAAAGCACAACTAAATAAAGAGAACATTTTTGGCAAACCTGTGGTGACTGAGATCTCGGCTTTCGACAAATTTTACAAAGCCGAAAATTACCATCAGGACTATTTTGCAAATAACCGGACCCAAGGCTACTGCAAGTTTGTGATTGTTCCGAAGATTGAAAAATTCAGGAAAATTTTCAAGGATAAACTCAAATAAACATCCCAATCCAACCTGTTATGAGAGGCAAAACAATAGCAGTACTCATCGCTATACTGTCAATGGGCTCGCAGGCATTTTCACAGCGCGAATTTAAAACCGGAGGCCCCGACACCACATACGTGATGAAAAGATATGTCCTCCTGTTGCTGAACGAAGGGCCTAAACGCGATCAGGATTCGGCAACGGCAGCCAAAATTCAGGACGGACACATGAACCACATCAACGAAATGGCTAAGACCGGCAAACTCGCCAT
>JAEUSS010000031.1 GCA_016788685.1 Prolixibacteraceae bacterium
GGAAATCAAGCGATTGGATCAGGTTTGGGGCAATTACTTCAACCGTGGCGGCAACCGTACTGGCCGACCAGTCGGTGGCCGACTTTGCGCAGGAGCACCGCAGTGCAGGAGGCGATCGTTTTACAGCCAATTTCCTGGAACCTTTTGATGCCAAATATAGCTTTATGCTGATGGGTGGCTTTTGGGCTCACGGTCTGCTGGCTAAAAATAACAAAAGCGTGAGTACCGGCCTGTTGTTGTTCGAGAGTTATTCGCTGGCCATGGTTTTGGTCCGGGTTCCTAAGAATCTGCTCGGAAGGAGAAGACCCGATGCCTGGCCTCCTTCAACACCAACCGACTGGGACGGGCCTTTCAACGGAACCAGTTTTCCTTCCGGTCACGCCACCGCTTCATTTGCAGTGGCAACAGTCATTGCCAACCAATACCGGGATCATAAATGGGTTCCTGTAACAGCCTATGCGGTAGCCTCTTTGGCCGGATTGTCGAGAATTTACGATAATAAGCACTGGCTGAGCGATGTCGTTGCCGGAGCCGCCATCGGTACGGTTATCGGCAATTTGGTGAGCCGCCATACCCCGAGTTCGAAACTGACATTTACTCCTTTCGGGGACAGCCAGATTCAGGGGGTAAAACTGGCGTACGTTTGGTAATAATCCCCTTGCATATTGAGATTACCTTTTTACTTTTGTTAACCGAAAATATCATTCAATTAAAACTGATTCATGCAAAAATATTTACTCTTCCTGGTCGCTGTTTTATTTCTGAATTCATGTTCGACCGGTCTGAAATCGTTGCAGCAAGGCAATTATTTTGAAGCCATCCTGAAGGCAGCCAATCGTTTAAGTAACGATCCGGATAACCGGAAAGCTTCTCAGGTGGTGCGTGACGGCTACCCGATGGCCGTAGCCTATTACCAGGAAGAAATTGACCGGGCACTGACCAGTAATGACCCGTTTAAGTGGAAGCGGACACTTGAAATTATGCAAACCGTCAACCGGATTTCCGATGAAATCAGGCGGATTCCTGCTGCCCGCCAACTGGTACCCTCGCCCAAAATGTATACATCGGAGATGAATGATGTGCAGAACCGTGCTGCGCAGGAATTTTACGATGCCGGAATGGATGCCCTCAGCCGTAAGACCCGCGAAACGGCCAAGCAGGCTTATTTCCATTTTCAGAATGCCGATGGATTGGTGCGCGGTTTCAAGGATGCCCAGCAGAAAATGCTTCAGGCCAAAGAATTGGCGACTTTGAAAGTTGTCGTGGAGCAGATTCCGGTAAACGGTAAATTTGAGTATTCGGCTCAGTTTTTTTACGACAATGTTTTTCAGATGCTGAATGAGCGTTTTCAGGAAAGGGATTTTGTTCACTTCTATTCTCCGGAGGAGGCTGAAAAAAGCAGGCTGAAATATCCGGACATGGTTTTACAGATGGGCTTTTATGATTTTTTCATCGATCGTCCGCAGCACTTTGAAGAAGAAAGGGAACTGAACAGACAGATCGAAGAAAAGTATCAGGTTAAAGTGTCAAAAGATTCAACGGTTACGCGAACCCGGATGATTCAGAAACGGGGAAAAATCAAGATTTTGACTGATCAGGTCGCTTCCGGCGGATTGCTTGAACTGAAAGCGGTTGAGTTCCAGTCGAAAAAGATTGTATTTACCGATAAAATTCCCGGAGAGTTTATGTGGCAGAACAAGTACGGAATTTTTGTGGGCGACAAGGAAGTGCTCGATAAAGAACTTTCGGCTATTCTGAACAACAAAATGGTGATGCCTCCGGCTTCTCAGGACATGTTTGTGCTGTTTACCAAACCGATATTCAGTCAGCTGACGAGCAAGCTGACCAATTATTTCAGGCAATACAATTAAACCCGGTCAGCATTTGGGTAAGGCTGTAAACAGCGCCAGCCCGGCTTTACTGGTTTCCTTGTAATCCGCTGAAAGATTTTTCCCTGTTTTGTACATGGTTTCTACCACTTCGTCGAAGCTGATGCGGTGCCGCCCGTCTGACATCAACGCATAGGTATTGTGTGCAAGTGCGCGCTCTGCAGCAAATGCATTTCGTTCAATGCACGGAATCTGGACTAATCCGGCAACCGGATCGCAGGTCAGACCGAGGTGATGTTCAATCCCCATTTCAGCAGCATATTCAATTTGGTTGATGGTTCCGCCCATCAATTGATTGGCCGCAGCAGAAGCCATGGCGCACGCGGTACCGACTTCGCCCTGACAGCCCACTTCCGCCCCCGAAATAGAGGCATTGTGCTTAACCAGAGTTCCGATCAGGCCGGCTGTTGCCAACGCTTTATATAGTTGCTGCAAATCGGTGCGATATACTTTCTGGTAATGTTTCAGAACGGCAGGCAGTACCCCGCAAGCCCCGCAAGTGGGAGCCGTAACCACCATTCCGCCCGACGCATTTTCTTCGGATACAGCCAGTGCATACGCAAATAGTTTCGAGCGTTTTTTGCCAGGCCCACTGAAATTTTGTGCTTTCAGGTTAAACGAGCTCGATTTGCGCGGGAGCATCAGGCCGCCCGGC
>JAEUSS010000036.1 GCA_016788685.1 Prolixibacteraceae bacterium
AATAAAGAACAAGAGGCAAAAGTAGCAGCGATTAATAAGAAGTACATGGAGAAACAATCGGGCGACTGGGCCAAAATGCGCGATGCCAGCGATGCTGATCGTGCAAAAATGCGTGATAATATGCGCAAAGTTCAGGGCGAGAAGGATAAGGAAATTAAGGCTGTTTTAACCGCCGACCAAATTAAACTTTTTGAAGAGAATCAAAAGAAAAGAGAAGAAATGAGGAAAAGCGGGCAAGGTCGTATGGGCGGTCCGCGGTAGAATTGGTATTGGTTAAATAAAAAGGGGCTTCGGGCCCCTTTTTTATTATTTGATCAGATCAGCTTTCAGTGCCAGCATTTTAATGGCAGTCACTGCTGCTTCATCGCCTTTGTTCCCGAGCTTTCCTCCGGCGCGGTCGAGTGCTTGCTGCTGATTGTCGGTAGTCAGTACACCGAAAATAAACGGTTTGTTGTATTTCATATTCAGGCTGGTAATTCCCTGAGTAACCCCATCGCAAATGAAATCAAAATGGCGGGTTTCTCCCTGAATAACACATCCCAATGCAATGATTGCATCAACATGTGCAAATTCGGCCAGATACTGGGCGCCAAGTGTCAGTTCAAAAGTGCCCGGAACGTGTTTAATGATGATGTTTTCGTCTTTTGCCCCGTGTTTCTTTAAGGTATCGGCAGCTCCTTGGGCCAAAGGGCCGGTAACTTCATAATTCCATTCGGCAACTACAATCCCAAACCTCATCTGTTCGGCTGAAGGAACTGAGGTCAGATCGTACTCTGATAAGTTTTTTGTAGCCATCTGATTGATTTTAGTGGTTTTCGAAAATAAAAAATCCCCTGCAGGGAGGGGACTTTTTGTATGTTGTTTTTTGAAAAGCCAAAGTTAAATGGTTGTTTGGTTCTGGCTTTTACGTTCGATTTTAGCTGTTCGCTTTTGCTTTTGCGCGGGCGATGTATTTATCAATACTTCGTCCTTCATTCGTTTCCGAATATTTTTGCTTGATGGTTTCGTAAATTTCCAGGGCATCGGCCTGTTTGTTCGAGTTTTCAAGCAATTCACCGGCTTTCAGCATGTAAACAGGAGCGGTCAGCTCGTTGTCGTTCATTTTGTATGCTTCGGTATATAAGCTGAGTGCTTTGTCTGTTTTTCCCAGTTCCAGCTGAGCATCTCCTTGTGCACCAACCGAGATAGGTCCTAAAAGCAGATCGTCGGTATCGAATTTTTTCAGATACTCGATGGCATTTTCATACTGCCCCATGTGCAAGTAAGAAATTCCGGCATAATAGTTTGATAAATTACCGGCATCTGTCGATCCGAAATCATCGATGATGTCAAGAAAGCCAGGATTGTTACCGTCTCCGTTAAGAGCCAGATTGAACGAGTCTTTTTCGAAATAAGTTTGTGCCATAAACATTTGCTCCTGGGCTTCAGTCTGGCGAGGTTCAAGATAAAACTTGTTTAAACCAAGATAACCAACAGCTACAACTACAATTGAACCGATAACAATTGCGATTAACTTCTGATTTGACTCCAGAATCTGTTCGGTTCTGGTCAGTGCATTTTCTACTTCGGTTAGGTTATCCTCCTGAGTGTTTTTTTTGTCTTTTGCCATCTTGTATAGTATAGTTCAAAAATCGAGAGGCAAAAATATACTATTTTCAAAAATAATCGTCAGATTTCAGATATAAAAATGAATATTAATCAACACATTGATGTTATTATCCTGAACGGCGATCTTTTTTGCCGATTCCCGACCGGAAATTTGTAGTTTTGTTTCCATTAAATGGGTTGCAATTATGTATATTCAGGAATTGTCGGTTGTAAATTTTAAAAATTTCGAGCACGCTGAATTTAAGTTTTCGGACAGCTTAAATTGTTTTATAGGCAACAATGGTGCGGGAAAAACCAATCTGATGGATGCCATTTATTACCTGTCATTTTGTAAAAGTTTCCTGAATCCGGTTGATGCTCAGAATATTCGTTTTGATCAGGATTTTTTTATGATTCAGGGAAAATACTCCCGGCTTGATTCGGATGAAGTCGTGTATTGCGGTCTGAAGCGCAATCAGAAGAAGATATTTAAACGGAACCAGAAAGAATACCGGAAATTATCGGAGCACATCGGCCTGATTCCGCTGATTGTTGTAACACCCTCGGATACCAACCTGATTACAGGCGGAAGTGAAGACCGCAGGCGCTTTGTTGATGCGGTTATTTCGCAGTCTGATGCAGTTTACCTCGAAAATCTGATCAGATATAACCGTGCGCTGCAGCAGCGGAATAATCTGCTTAAACAATTCGCAACGCGGAACGTGTTTCAGGCAGAATCCCTGGAAGTTTGGGATGATCAGCTTGAGAAACACGGCGGGTATATTTATGTTGCCAGAAAAAGGTTTATTGAAAAACTGCAGCCTATTTTTCAGAAATATTATGAACTGATTTCGGGAGGAAAAGAAATTGTTGGTCTGAAGTTGCAGTCGGACCTGTCGGAGTCGGACCTGGGTGAATTGTTAAAACAAACGGTAGGAAAAGACCGGATGCTGCAATATACCACCCGGGGTGTACATAAAGATGACTTTGAGTTTGAACTGGCCGGGAATCCGATCAAAAAATTCGGGTCGCAGGGGCAGAAAAAAACTTATCTGGTTGCCTTAAAACTGGCGCAGTTCGATTTTATGAAAGAGGTTTCGGGGCTTACACCCATTTTGCTGCTGGATGATATTTTTGACAAGCTGGATAAAAACCGGGTGGAGCAAATTGTTAAGCTGGTAGCCGATGAGCATTTCGGGCAGATTTTTATTACCGATACCAACCGTGAGCACCTCGACCAGATTATTGCCGGACTGGAAACCGAATCAAAGATATTCACCATCAGTGACGGAACCGTAATTAATTAAAAGAGAATGAGAAAAAGTAATACGCAAAGCATAAGCAGTGTACTGAAAAATTATGTGCGCGAAAATAACCTGGAACGGAAACTCAACGAACTCGACCTGATAAAGTCGTGGGAGTCGGTAATGGGAAAAACAGTAGCCCGATATACCGGAAATCTCTACATCCAGAACAATACCCTGTTTGTTGAAACCAATTCGCCCATTGTGCGGAACGAGTTGCTGATGATGAAGGAAGAAATTCGTGTCCGCCTGAATGAAGTGGTTGGCGAAGAGCTGATTAAAGCGATAATATTCAGATAGTCCGTGGAGTGTGATCGGGTCTTGCTGTCATTTGTTATCATTCTGGCTGGTAATGGTTTATCAGTAAAGTCCGGATGACGGATAAACATTGCGAGCGGCAGCGATAACAAATGACAGATGAACTTCAGTTTTTTGCTCAGTATCTTTCTGTTTTCGAGAAAAAGAAATCACTTTCGATAATGGCATTTTCATCGCTGTCGGAACCATGAATAGCATTGTGCGACATTGATTCGGCATAGAGCTTCCGGATGGTTCCTTCTTCAGCTTTTTCCGGATTGGTTGCTCCAATCAGTTTCCGGAAATCAGCCACGGCATTTTCTTTCTCCAGAATGGCTGCAACAATAGGCCCCGAACTCATAAAAGATGTTAATTCTTCATAAAAGTATTTATCAGCGTGGACGGCATAAAACTGCATGGCTTGTTGTTTGTTTAAGTGCGTGTATTTCATAGCCTTTATCCTGAATCCGGCTTCGTTGATTAACTTCAGGATAGGGCCAATGTAGTTGTTTTTAACCGCTATTGGTTTGATCATCGTAAATGTTTGATTTCCTGACATGTAGGTTGTGTTTTAAGTGATTTTCAAGGGAACCCAAGTTAGCGAAAAATCATTTACACCTCTCAGAGCCATCGTCTTTATTTTTATATTTGTACTCTAATTTAAAGGTGAATAATTGGAACGAATTGATTTTGAGTTAATTGAAAAATTCGAACAGCTGATTAAAAGCAGTTCTAAATCTGTTGTCATCGTACCGCATACGAATCCCGATGGTGACGCAATGGGGTCGGTTCTCGGTTTGTGGCGTGTTCTGAAAAATGCCGGATTAAAGGCGAAAGTTGTTACTCCGACTAAATATCCTGAATTTTACCATTGGATGGATGGGCATGATGAGGTAATCAATTACAGTCACCATCCCAAGCAGTCAGCCCGTGCTTTTGAGGAGTCGGATTTGTTGATATGCATGGATTTTAACCAGCTTTCGCGTCTTGGCGATATGAAAGGGTTGGTGGAATCGTATCAGGGGAAAACGGTCTTGATCGATCATCATCCTTACCCCGGTAATTTCAGCGATCTGATTATTTCCGACATCTCCTTCAGTTCAACTGCCGAGTTGATTTTCTCGGTGCTTCAGCCGACCGAATTTGCCCAATATATTGACAAGAATGCGGCAACTTCGTTTTTTACCGGAATCATGACTGATACCGGTTCGTTTGATTTTAATGTTTCCAACCCGAATACGTTTGAAACTGTTGCAAAGCTTACCCGGATGGGAATTGATCAACAGGACATTCATTCGAAGGTATACGATAATTTTTCGGCCGATCGTATGCGGCTTCTGGGCTTTTGCCTGAGCAACCGGATGACTATTTTTCCGGAGTACCATGCAGCTTGTATGTATATTACACTCGAAGACCAGAAAACATTTAACTTTA
>JAEUSS010000060.1 GCA_016788685.1 Prolixibacteraceae bacterium
GAAAAGCACTTCCTGATGTAGTTCCGGTTAAAACCCAGGGTGTCAATTTGCGCAAACACACTGCCGGACAAAAAAACCAAGAGCAATATCAGCGCCCCTACATTTCTACCAAATCGTTTCATTCTATGTTCTTTTCAGTCACATTCAGTCCGGTTCTCCGGAATACGGCGACAGCTCAATGACTATTTTTCTCTCTCTCTTTCCAGGCGTTTGGCTTCATCCCAAATTTCATCCATTTCAGCCAGGCTCATCTGCTTCAGGTCCTTCCCCTTTTGCAATGTCTGGCTTTCCAGGTAATTAAACCGGCTGATAAACTTCAGGTTAGTTCTTTCCAGCGCAGTTTCCGGATCAACACCATACAAACGGGCAGCGTTTACCATGGCAAAAAACAAGTCTCCGAATTCTCCTTCAATCTTATCCTGATCGACCTGATCAATCTCTACACTTAATTCATTAATTTCCTCTTTCACTTTATCCCAAACCTGTTCGCGGTATTCCCAGTCGAAACCCACGCCGCTGGCTTTTTCCTGAATGCGGTTAGCCTTGACCAGGGCAGGCATGGCAGCCGGCACACCTTCCAAGACCCGCTTATTTCCGCCTTTTTCTTTCAGCTTCAACGTTTCCCAGTTTTGCTCCACTTCACGGGCGTTGGCTACATCAAGCTCGCCAAACACATGCGGATGACGATAAACCAGCTTTTCGTTGATTGAATTCAGCACGTCGCCCATATCAAATGCCCCTTTTTCCGAACCAATTTTGGCATAAAAAACGATGTGCAGCATCAGGTCGCCCAGTTCTTTCTTTATACTGTTCAGGTCGTTTTTCAGAATGGCATCAGCCAGTTCGTAGGTTTCTTCGATCGTCAGTTTCCGGAGCGATTCGAGGGTTTGCTCTCTGTCCCACGGGCACTTTTCGCGCAACTCGTCCATGATATCCAACAGGCGGGCAAAGGCTTCTGTTTTTTCGTTCATTTCAGGATTTTAACAATAAAGCCCAAATTTAAAACCTTTATTTAGATATGACCGATTGATCCTGTTAAACTTTAAACAGAGTTTATAACGACAAAAAAAGCCACCCTTTTCAGGGCAGCTTTCGGGTATAAGTATCATCAACTCATACGATGACTTGAAGTCATCGTATGAGTTTCGTATTATTTGATCAGCTCAAAACTACGTTTTACGAATCGGTCGAGGTCTTCGCCTTTCAGCATTCCGTTGGCAAGTAATGCCAGATCGACCAGCTGTTTGGCCAGTTTATTTTCTTTTCCGAATGTCGTCAGCTTGGCTTTGCGTTCATCCTGAAGAGCGGTAATCGCGCTTTCCAGTGCATCTGCTTTTTCTTTAACTTCAGAAGGGATTTCATCCTCTTTCTTATCTTTTTTCGATTTTTCGACCTCTTCTTTTTCGGCTGTTTTGGCCTGAAGGTCGTTTTTAATCGTTTCCAGTTCGGTTCCAAGCACGGCGTCACGTTCTTCAAAAATCTTCTTCACCAGCGGGTGCGAAGTGTTGACAACCAGGTTCATGTTTTCGGGCAGATCGCCGTAGAAACTCATTCCGCCCTGCATCTGACTCATATCTTTCATGCGGCGCATAAACTCGTTGCGCGTAACAACCACCGGGCTTCCGGTTTCGCCCAAATCCTTGAAATCGACAATAAAACCGTAATCTTTAGTTTCAGGACAGACGGCTTTAAAAATCGGGCTCAGTTCATTCTTTTCTTCCCAGCTCAGTTCATGTTTGGGTTCGTCTTTGGCAATCAGGTGTTCAACCACATCCGAGTCAACACGCACAAAACGTTTGTTGCTGTACTTTTGCTCCAGCTTGTTGATGAGCGGAGTGGCCAGCACATTGTTCATCACCAGCACATCGTATCCTTTATTTTTAGCAGCCTGAACAAAAGAGAACTGTTCTTCCTGATTGCTGGTATACAAGTAAACCAGGTTATTTTCTTTATCGGTTTGTTCCGGCTTGATCAGGTTTTCATACTCTTCAAGCGTAAAATATTTACCGTCGGTATTTTTGAACAGGAAGAATTTCTCGGCTTTTTCGTAGAATTTTTCTTCCGTCAGCATACCGTATTCGATAAACAGGCGCAAGTCGTCCCATTTTGCTTCAAAGTCTTCGCGTTTTTCGGCAAACAACTGAGCCAGACGGTCGCCCACTTTTTTAGTGATGTGACTGCTGATTTTCTTGACATTCGAATCACTTTGCAGGTACGAACGCGACACGTTCAGCGGAATATCAGGCGAATCGAGCACACCGTGCAATAAAGTCAGGAACTCAGGAACGATGCCTTCAACCGAATCGGTTACAAAAACCTGGTTGCTGTACAGCTGAATCTTGTTTTTCTGAACTTCAATGGTATTTTTCAGTTTCGGGAAATACAAAATACCCGTCAGGTTAAACGGATAATCCACATTCAGGTGAATATTAAACAGCGGATCTTCGGCCATCGGATACAGCTGACGATAGAAAGCTGAATAGTCATCCTCGGTCAGGTCGACAGGCTTTTTAGTCCATGCCGGAGCCACATCGTTGATCTGGTTATCCTCTTCCGTTTCCACTTCTTTTCCGTCTTTCCAGGTCGTTTTCTTTCCGAAGACAACCGGAACCGGCAAAAACTTGCAGTATTTGTTCAGCATATCCGAGATACGCGATTTTTCCAGGAATTCTTCCGAATCGGCATTAATATGCATCACGATATCCGTTCCAACCTCGGCGCGTTCAGCCTCTCCGAGCGTATACTCCGGACTGCCGTCGCACTCCCAGCGAATGGCTGTCGCCCCTTCGCGGTAAGATCTGGAAATAATATCAACCTGGTTCGAAACCATGAACGATGAATAAAATCCGAGACCAAAATGGCCGATAATAGCATTGGCATCGTTCTTATACTTTTCCAGAAATTCTTCGGCTCCTGAAAAAGCAATCTGGTTGATGTATTTTTCAACTTCTTCAGCCGTCATACCAATACCGTTGTCAGAAACGGTGATGGTTTTGGCCTCCTTGTCAATGGTTACTCTTACTTTGGCATTCGAGATGTCGCCCGAATATTCGCCGCGACCAGCCAGTGTGCGTAATTTCTGAGTAGCGTCAACTGCATTCGACACGATTTCACGAAGGAAAATATCGTGATCGGAGTATAAAAACTTCTTAATGATTGGGAATAGATTGTCACTGCTGACACCAATTTTTCCTTTTTGCATCGTATTTATTTTTTTAGTTAAACATTCATTTGAGTGAGCTTCATTTTTTCAAAGACTATACCACGCTGCAAAAATGACTTTTTGTCACCGAACTTGACAGTCACCCGGTTCAACGAATGACAAAAACTGATTTTCCTCTGCATTTATTCTGACGAAAACCGCTTATTTTGCGCCGTATTTTTTTTCCCGCAAATGAGCATGACAAACTTAGAATCCTACTTTGAGCAATTCCGGAAAGATATTGTTGGCATCGACCAGCATTTTCAATCGCCATATGGTACAAAAAAGATTATTTATGCCGACTGGATTGCCAGCGGCCGGCTTTATCATCAGATAGAAAGCCAAATTACAGAGGTATTTGGTCCTTTTGTGGGGAATACCCATTCGGAAACCAGCGAAACAGGCGCCCTGATGACACATGCTTATCACCAGGCTCAGCAGATCATCAAAGCCCATGTGAATGCTGGCCCCAGTGACATCATCATTACCGCAGGTTCAGGAATGACCGCCGTGATTAACAAGTTCCAGCGCATGCTGGGCCTGAAATACTGCGGAAAAGTAAACCACACCTCGTGCATTGCGCAGCGCGAACGTCCGGTGGTTTTCATTACGCACATGGAACACCACTCGAACCACACCAGCTGGTACGAAACCAACGCCGATGTGGTGATTGTTGATCCGGACGAAAACTTACAGGTTTCACCTGAAAACCTGCGCCGGAAACTCCGGGAATACCAAAACCGTCCGTTCAAAATCGGGTCATTCACCGCTTGCTCCAATGTTACCGGAATACGGACACCGTATTACGAACTGGCACAAATCATGCACGAATTTGGCGGGGTAGTATTTATCGATTTTGCCGCATCGGCCCCTTACGATCCAATCGACATGCACCCGGCCGACCCCATGCAAAAACTGGATGCCGTGATGTTCTCGCCGCACAAATTTCTGGGCGGTCCGGGTTCTTCCGGAGTGTTGGTGTTCGATCAGTCGATGTACCACAACTCCGTTCCTGACCAACCGGGCGGCGGCACTGTCGACTGGACCAATCCATGGGGAGAATATAAATATGTCGACAACATTGAAGTGCGCGAAGACGGCGGAACCCCGGGATTTTTACAAACTATCCGCACGGCACTCTGCATCAGGCTGAAAGAAAATATGGGCGTCGAAAAAATTCATCAGCGCGAAAACGAGTTGCTGAAGCTGGCTTTTGACGAGTTAGACAAAATCCCGGAAGTTAAAATCATGGACGACAAACACCGGGAACGCTTAGGGGTTATATCGTTTTACGTAGCCAAAATCCATTACAACCTGCTGGTCAAACTGCTGAACGATTTATACGGCATTCAGGTTCGCGGAGGATGCGCCTGCGCCGGAACCTACGGACACATTTTGCTGGAAGTGAGCCACGAATTGTCTGACGAAATAACCCAACGTATCAATCAGGGCGATTTATCCCTGAAACCGGGCTGGGTCCGTTGGTCGTTACATCCGACAACAACCAATCGTGAAGTGGAGCTTTTCATTCAGGCGCTCCGCGACATTGTGGAGAACCACGAAACATATGCAGCCGATTACACCTACTTCCCGAAGGAAAATATCTTCAGGCACAAAAACGAAAACCAGTATGCCGGAATGGTGAAAGATTGGTTTTAAGGCTCGCGCAAACCGCGGGGACCGTCTACAATTTGTAGAAGCTTCGCGCAAACTGCGGGAACAATCTACAATTTGTAGAAGCTTCGCGCAAACGGCAGGGACCGTCTACAATTTGTAGAAACTTCCTGCAAACTGCGGGGACAATCTACAAATTGTAGATGCTTCCCGCGAATCCGCGGATTAGTTATTCAACGGTAAAAACCCGTATTCGTGGCTGTACCGCAGCATTTGCGAGGTATAATCTTCGTCGTAGCGGATTAACACATCAAGCGGATTTCCCGACGCATCAACCTGAAGTTCGTAAACCGGATTTAAGAATCCGGCATAGGGAGCCAAACCGAGCTTTTTGAAACGCGCCAGCACCTCGTCATGCAAGGACCGGTCAACCTTAACCCCGAAGTCTTCGACCAGTTGTTTGGCTGCTTCAAAATCGCCTTCCGACTTTATGCGCTGAATTTCCTTCAGGAGCTGGCCAAACAATCCGCGCAAGGCCTGGTAATCGTTAATCCGGACATAAGTTTTCCCTTCAGAAACAATCAGTTCAACCACATTCCGGTCTTTCCCGGCTTCGTAAACCCAGCGGGCAATCAGCTGGCGGTTTCGCATGTGCGACTCTTCAATGTCTTTCCCGGGCTCGATGCGGGTTAACTGGGTGAGCAGTCCGTTGCGCAGGTAAGCATCGAATTCGGCTTTTGCGGCATCAACGGAAGGAACCAGCCCCAGGCGGATCAGTTGCTCGTCCATGATGTAATACAGGGCAAAAAGGTCGGCACGGGTTTCCTCGATGGTCGAATAATAATTTTTCAGGTTGTCGGTGCTCACTCCTTCCCTCACCTTGCCCGAGCCGTGCCCCAGGCATTCGTGCAAATCGGTATGAAGGTTTCCGGCCAGGTAACCGTATTGCCGTGCCCGTTCAATTTCTTCTGAACCGGCAGCAAATTCTTCCAGCATGCCGTTATTCATCGAATCGAGGAAATACGACCGGGTAATGTTTTCGATGGTTACCGATTTAGAGCCGTATTGCTCGCGAATCCATTCGGCGTTGGGCAGGTTAATTCCGATGGGTGTGGCCGGATAACAATCGCCGGCCAGAATTGCCACGTTAATTACCTTGGCACTGACCCCTTTCACCTCAGCCTTTTTAAATTCGGGAGCCACGGGCGAATGATCTTCAAACCATTGTGCGTTTTCGCTCAAAATCAGGGCACGTTTAGTCGCTTCCAGGTCT
>JAEUSS010000128.1 GCA_016788685.1 Prolixibacteraceae bacterium
GGACCTAATTTGAACCTGTTAGGTATCAGAGAAAAGAGCATATACGGAACAACTTCTTTTGAAGACTATTTTCATACATTAAAAAGTAGGTATTCCAATCTTCACCTGGAGTATTACCAATCAAATGTTGAAGGTGAACTGATCAACAAAATTCATGAAACAGGATTTGAATATGATGGAATTATTATAAACGCCGGAGCTTACACCCATACCTCTGTTGCCATCAGAGACGCAATATCCGGAGTAAAAGCACCTGTAATCGAAGTTCATATCTCCAATATTCTGACCAGAGAGAGTTTCCGGCACGAATCATTAATCGGGCCCGTTTGCATTGGCAGCATTATGGGATTTGGTCTTGACTCATACAGGCTTGGAATTGAGGCACTTATCAACTACGTTAAATCTTGATGACCAATTGAACTAACGAAGAGTATTCTTATCTGAATAATTAAATTTTTGCATACTTTTGCCGCCCTCAAATTTAAAAATTAGCATTTATGAAACACACTAAAATAGTGGCAACTATCTCGGACAAACGCTGTGAGGTTGATTTTATCAAACAGCTTTTTGATGCCGGAATGAATGTGGTCCGTTTTAATACGGCACATATCTCTACGGAGAGCGCCCAAAAGATGATCAATAACGTCAGAAGTGTTTCTGATCAGATCGGTATCCTGATCGATACCAAAGGCCCCGAAATCAGGACCAAAGGCATTGAAACTCCTATCGATGTAAAAGAGGGAGATATCGTCAAAATAAAAGGCGGTGACGGGTTGGCCGATCATGAAACATTCTACGTAAGTTATGAGTTTTTCCACCGTGATGTTCCTGTCGGCAGTTTTATCCTGATTGATGATGGTGACCTTGCGTTAGAGGTTATTGAACAAACTGAAGATTGTTTGATTTGCAGGGTAGGCAACAGCGGACAAATTAAAAACAAGAAGAGTATAAATACACCCGGCATTAGTGTCGATCTGCCTTCGATAAGCGAGAAAGACATCGTATTTATTGAGTTTGCTGCCCAGCAAGATGTTGAGTTCATTGCACATTCATTTGTACGGAGTAAAAAAGATGTTCAGGCTGTTCAGGATATATTGGACAAGCACAACAGCAAGGCTAAGATCATTGCTAAAATTGAAAACCTGGATGGCGTGAATAACATTGACGAGATCCTTGAAAAAGCATATGGGATTATGGTTGCCCGCGGCGATCTGGGAATCGAAATTCCGGCTGAAAAAATACCAAGTATCCAACGGAGACTCATCAGAAAAGCAGTTCAACAGAAAAAGCCGGTGATTATTGCCACTCAGATGCTGCACTCCATGATCGACAACCCAAGACCAACCCGCGCTGAAGTCAGCGACGTGGCAACAGCAATCTACGACAGAACCGATGCGATTATGCTTTCAGGAGAAACTGCTTACGGAAATTATCCGGTTGAGGCGGTTAAAGTAATGTCGAAAATTGCAATGGAGGTCGAAAGAAGTAAAGACAGACGTAACGATTTACCTGTTCCGCGCCTCGATAATGAAACTTCAGCCTTTTTGGCCGAGGCTGCTGTTCTGGCTTCAAAAGAACTGAAAGTCAACGCAATAGTTACAGACACCCTGACAGGAAAAATAGCCCGATACATTGCCGCTTTCAGAGGAACCCTTCCTGTGTTTGCCAAATGCCACAACGGAAGAGTCAAACGCGAATTAGCCCTTTCGTACGGCGTGTTCCCCAGCGAAATCCATTCGAAAAAGAATAAACACAAACTCATCGAAACTTCGCTGCTGGATTTAGTCGAAAGAAATCTGATTACTGAAAAAGATACAGTAGTATATGTCGGAGGTAATTTTGGAGTCGGAGGCGGAACCTCTTTCATCGAAATTGCTTCAGTCGAACAAATGGCTCATGCTAAAATGAAGAGCTAGTTTTTAGCTAACAAAAATAGAAAGGCCGTCAGAAAATGAATTTCTGACGGCCTTTCCTTTTGACATACCCCTGAACAACAACTATCGCTGTCTCATCATTTGAATGATGCCGCCTCCGTTTCTGACATTTGTAAAACCCATTTGCATCAGCCCGCGCTGCCCGTAGGCCGAACGTGCCCCTGAAGCACAATAAAGCGTAATCTCACGAGACTTGCTTCCCAACTCGTTGACTCGTACCTGCAACTCATCAAGCGGAATATTGACTGCCCCCGGGAAAGCCCCGGTCCGAAATTCTTCAGGTGTACGCACGTCAACAATCAGAGGAGTATTTGCAGTTTCAGGCACCGATACTTTGGCGCTTCTGCGCGACATCATTGCAGCCAGGCCACCGCCATTGCTTACATTTTCGTAGCCCGCCTGCATTAACATACGCTGAGCATAAGCCGAACGCGCTCCTGAAGCGCAATACACAACAATTTCACGCGATGCATGACTTCCAAATTCTGATAGCCGGTCCATAAGTTCATCCAGCGGAATGTTGACGGCATCCGGGTAGGCACCACCCC
>JAEUSS010000131.1 GCA_016788685.1 Prolixibacteraceae bacterium
CGTCGCGTACGCGTGACAAAGAATTGAATTATGATACTAAAATTGCGAACTCTCGCTTCTTCGACAACGATGTGAACAAGGTTCCGAACTCATCACTTACCGTCGGAATCGCGACCGTAATGGATGCCAAAGAGGTGCTGATTATTGTAAATGGTCATAATAAAGCCCGTGCTTTGCGCCATGCTGTTGAAGAAGGTGTGAACCACATGTGGACTATTAGCGCCCTGCAACTTCACCCGCGAGGTATGATTATTTGTGATGAAGCTGCTACTTACGAGCTGAAAGTGGGAACTTACAAACACTTTAAAGACATCGAAAAGAATAATCTGAATCCGGACGAATTGCTGAAATCTGATCTGATTTGGTAAAATCGGGCCGAACTTTGTCCGAAGTCAACTAAAATAGTATTGAAAGTCAGGCTTTTCACCCAAGGTGAAAAGCCTGACTTTTTTATTACACACCTTTTCCCTTATTGGGCCTGTGCGGATTTGATAATTTTAAATAAATCCTGCGGTGTTTCGCTAAACTTCTCCTGAAACAGCGAAACAGACAATACGATGAACACAATGAAGCCTAAAACAATCAGCATTTGTGCTCCGGATATTCTCTGGATTTCGTGACGGTTTCTCACTTCACAAACTTCGCCCGGGCAATACCGGGCCTTCTTGCCGTAATACCATCCGTAAAACAGACATCCCAGACAAATGCCAAAGGCCGATTCGAAGAGCAAAAATATCAGGCAAATCAGGCAAATCAGGCCGGTTATCGGGCTGAAGGAATTTACGAAGACAACCAGAACCAGCATGATCAGCACCAGGATCAGACCAATGACCCAGGCGAATTTTTTCTGAGCTGCACCTACATATTCGGGAACCTGGCGGCGAACAATCAGTCGCCCGATGATCAGGGTTGGCGAATATTTTGGATTAACAAACACACGAACGATAAAATCGGCCAGGAAAGCCAGAATAAAATACTTTAGCATAACGAAGCTCCCTTTCATTATGGCCATCAGTACCGCCAGAAAAGCCCAGACAAACAGTATTCCGGCTGCAGCACGTATTTCCCGTTCGTTTAATACCGGGATTTCATATCCGTCAACCTTTTCGCCAAATCCGATTACTTTACTCATTTTCGTATAGTTTAAGGTTTATAATCCTGAAATTTCGTCAAAAAAGGTACGGAATAGTTTTCAATATCCTTATTCGAACCGGCACCAGTCTATTCCTTTTTTTAACAGTTCCTGGGTTTGTGCTTCAGGGCTTCCGGGTTGGGGTTGGTGCTGATACACCCATTCCACTTCGGCCGGTAAACTGACCAGGATGGATTCAATGTTACCATCGGATTCGAGCCCGAATTTGGTACCCCGGTCGTGTATCAGGTTAAATTCGACGTATCGTCCGCGGCGTATTTTCTGCCATTTTTTTTGAGCTTCGGAAAAGGGGAGGTGTCCGTTGTCCTTCATCAGCCGGGTGTAAATCAGCGGATAGGCCTTGGCCAGCTCCGAGGTGAGGTTCAGCATTTTTTCGAAGTCTCTGGCATCGGACGGCTGAATGCGGTCGAAAAATATCCCGCCAATACCGCGGGTTTCCTGACGGTGGGGCAGGTAGAAATAATCATCGGCCCAGGCTTTCCATTCCGGATAATAGGAGATGTCGTATTGGTCGCAGATGGTTTTGATGGTTTGATGAAACTGGCGAGCCTCTTCGGTATTAATATACATGGGGGTGAGGTCGATTCCGCCGCCAAACCACGAAGAACCGTTGTCGAGCTTGAAATACCTTACGTTCATGTGAATTGTCGGGACCAAAGGGTTGCCCGAGTGAATGATGGAAGAGATGCCCGTGGCTGCAAAGTTCGTTGCATTCTCGCCCAGCAAACTGGCCATGTTTTCGTTGAAGTTCCCGCGAACATACGAAAAGTTGACTCCCGCTTTTTCGATGATCGATCCGTTTTGCATCACACAGGTCAGACCCGACCCAATTTCTTTTTCCCAGGCGTCTTCGGTGAATTTCCCGGTTCCGTCGGCTTCTTCCAGCGTGCGGCAAATGGTTTGTTGAATGCTTTTGTAAATAGCGGCAGTTTTCGATACGTTCACGGCAGTGTTGTTTATATGTTTTGTTGTACTGTTTAGAAAAAGAGTATCTGAAGGATACCATATTAATACCCCAACTAAATTGGGAAAAATCAGAAACAAACAACCCCTTTTGCAGGGGTTGAATTATACCTTTTTGCTTTTCCGCCAGCTTTGCTGACGGTTGTCAATACTTAACTCTTTCGGAGTTCTATTGATGAGCCTGAATTTTCCCGATCAGTTCTTCGGCAATTGAGCGCCCCTGTTTCACGCGGTCAGCCATGCCAATTCCGTCGCGGATGTTTCCGGCTAAAATCAGTCCGGGATATTTTTGCTGAATGTGCGCAATCGTTTCGTATCGGTGGCCCGTAGTTTCGGTGTATTGGGGGATGGCGTACCGATAGCGGCAGATGCGGGTTAAGTCCGGACTTAACGACCTGTCGCTCATCATACGCGGAAGATCTTTGTTCAGAAGCGTCAGAATCTGGTCATCATCCATTTCAGCAATATCGGGGCGTTTGGTGCCTCCCATAAATACCGAAAGTAAAGCTCCGCCTTTCGGGGCACGGCCTTCAAAGAACGACGAGGTAAATAACACGCCAAGGATGTTTTTGTTTTCTACTCCGGGGACCAATCCGCCAAAGGCTTTGATCGACATGCCTTTCCATTTTTTAAATCCGAGCAGCACCTGGGTGACGGCAGCGTATTTCAGGTCGTTAAAAGGAGCAACTTCTTCCTGGTTCAGGAAGGGTAACAAACCGGGCAGCGCATGTCCGCCGCATGTGGTGACTAAATAATTAGTGTCAAGCGTTATCAGCTGTTCGGGTGTTGTCAGTTGCAGCTGAAATCCGTCCGGAATGGGCTGCACCAGAGAACTGTCAACCGACAGGATCATGTTTTCGTAGCCGATGGCTTCGGTCAGCGCTTCTGTAAGGCGGCTCAGCCCTCCTTTAGCCGAAAACACTTCTTTAGTTGCTTTTTTATCCCGTTCGTCTTTGGGTAATTTGGCTTTTTTGATGGCTCCTTTGATGAAGCTGCCATATTCCTGTTCCAGTTTCCACAGTTTGGGCATGGCATACCGGGTTACCAGCTTGTACGGGTCTCCGGCATAAATTCCGGAGATAAACGGATCAACCGCGTATTCGAGGTAACTTTCGCCCATACGGCGCTTGACCAGATCAGCCAGCTTCTCATTCGGGTCGGTTCCTTTTGCCCTGAAGGGTTCGCCCAGTATCCTGAACTTGTCGTACCAGGTAAAAAGCGGGGTGCCAATGGCCGACATCAACCCCGAAGGTAAGGCGTGCCACCTGTTGTTTTTCCAGATCAGACGGCGTTTGGCATTGGGATCAGCAATCTCGATTTCGCATTTCCCGGAAAGGTCTTCAAATAACTCAGCCATTTCCGGACTTGAAACTACGCCGGTGTTCGGGCCGGTTTCATACACAAAGCCTTTCTGGCTAATCGTTTGAATTACACCCCCGGTTTTGGCTGACTTTTCAATAATCCGGAAGTTGACACCAGCTTTTTTCAGGTAAAATGCCATGGTCAGGCCTGTCAATCCGGCTCCGACAATAACAACTTCGGTTTTAACTGATTCTGCCATGTTTATACTGGTTTTGAGTAGTTGGTTTGTCCGGCTTGAATCAGCGGATCGAAGGATGCCGCCACATTCCGGATAAACAATTGACCCTGTTGGCTGATTTGTATTTTTTCATCGGAAAGGCTGATCAACCCGTCATCGGCAAATTGCTGAAGCAGTTCCGGGTTGTAGCTGGTATGTTTTTTTATTTCTTCGGCGGAGCTTCCCAGGAGTTTGCTCAAATCGCTCCACACCACTTGTTCGTTGCACATCAGTTCTGTAATCACTTCGCGAACCACTACTTGTTGCCGGGTAAGCGAATAACCCTTTATGGTGGTCAGTTCTCCTTGGTTGATGCTGGCAATGTATTGATCGATTGATTTGGTGTTTTGGGCATAAACGCCCTCCAGCTGGCTGATTCCGGTTACCCCGAAAGCATAAACCTGACCGGTTGTACGACGGGTGCAATATCCCTGAAAGTTCCGGTGCAGTTGTTTGTTGTGCCGGGCCACGGTAAGTTCGTCAGCGGCATTGGCATAATGGTCCATCCCGATTGCTTCGTAGCCATTTTGGGTCAGGAGCGAAAATGCAGCTTCAAACATTTTTATTTTTTCATCGGCTGCCGGAAGTCCTTCCTTTTCAAGTTTCTTCTGGATTTTACTGACCCACGGAACATGGGCATACGAAAAGGTTACCAGGCGGTCGGGTTTCAGTTCGATGGCCTTGCTGATGGTTTTGGCAAAGTTTACTGCCGTTTGTTTAGGCAGTCCGTATATGAAATCGAGGTTAACGGCCATTTGGGGCGAATCCTGTTTCAGGAAAGCAATAATGTCTTCAACCGGTATCCCGGCTTTATCCCGGTTCACTGCATCCAGCACTTCGTTGTCAAAATCCTGAATTCCGAGGCTAAACCGGTTGAATCCGGCTTTCTTTAATCCGGTCATCTGCTCAAAAGTCAGGTAAGCCGGGTTGACTTCAATCGCGATTTCAGGGTCAGGAATAAACTGAAAAGTGGAAAATAACAACTCATTGATTTCCTGAAGATACTCTGTCGGGATGGCGTTGGGAGTGCCTCCGCCGTAATGAATCTGGGAGACTTTCCGGTTTTTATCCAGCCGCGAAGTCACCATTTTAATTTCCTGAATCAGTGCTTTGTGATAGGCTTCCACCACCTCGGCCTGACGGAGCGCATACGAATTACATCCGCAGAAATAGCACATCTTCAGGCAAAACGGGATGTGAATGTAGATGGAAATATTTTGTGGATTCCACTGGTTTGATTCATCAACTGCTTTCAGGTAATCGGCCGGGCCAAATTCTTCGGTGAAAAAGTTTGCCGGCGGATAGCTGGTGTACCGGGGAACCGGATAGTTGTATTTTTCGAGTAAATCGCGATTAATCATAGCTTCAATGTTTCGGGTTGCGTGTTACGGTTGCGAGTTACGGGATCACTTGAAATCCGTAACTCGCAGCTCTTTATCTTTTCCAATCTGTTCGTTTTACCCAATCGGCCAGGAATCTGGCATTTTCAAACGAAATACCCGGCATAAAACCGTGGCCGAGGTTGAAAATCCAGTTCTGATTGTTTTTGCCAAATTCGATGTACGGCCGGAGCGCTACCTCAATTTCCGGCTGGCTGGCGTACAGCAAACGCGGGTCGACATTACCTTGCAGTCCGATTTGGGGATCGACGATCCGGCGTGCCACCTGGAGCGGAGTTTGCCAGTCGATGCTCAGGTAATCGCAATCTTCCGGAGTGATTTTGGCAATCCCGGTTCCCAATCCTTTAGGGAAGAAAATAAACGGGATGCCCTTTTCGCGTACGGCCGCAGTGATTTTTTTCGTTGCAGGCATGAATAATTCCTGGTACAGATCAGCAGGAATCAATCCGGCATGGGTATCGAACAGCTGAAAAACATCGACTCCGTGTTCGATTTGCCCCTGCGCATATACAATCGAAAGGTCGGTGACCACCTCGATCAGTTTCCGGGTTGTTTCTTTGTGCTGGTAGATAAATTTAACGGCTTCGGGGAAATCACCTTTTCGGCCCAGTCCCTGCAGCATAAACAGCAAAACCGTCAGTGGCGCCCCGCAAAAGCCAATCAGCGGAATGTCGGGCGATTTGGTCCGGTTAATCTGGTCGATCACCGAATAAATGTAATTCAGTTTGGAGGGATCGGCCTGAAGCCCTGCCAGCGGATTGTCACGAAAGGCCAGCGGATGTTCGAATACCGGGCCACTGTCGTTAAATTCGAGGCCCATCCCCAGCGCGTGCGGAATCACCAGGATATCCGAGAAAAGAATTCCGGCATCAACGCCCAGATCATCAATCGGAAGAAGAGTGACCTGAGCGGCTATTTCCGGGTTTTGCATCATCTGCCAAAACGTGTAATTCTCTTTAATCTTCAGGTACGAAGGCAATACGCGGCCTGCCTGGCGCATGAACCAAACCGGTGGACGTTCCGTTTTTTCGCCCCGAAGGGTTTTCAGTAGTATTGAATTTGTTGTCAAGATATATCGTTTTAAATTTTAGAGTTCGTTATCTTCTTCTGCTGTTTTCGTTCTCTTTTTTATCTTCTTTTGAAGATGGTTCAGCTTTTCTCACACTTTGTCCGGATCTTTTTGCTTCGCTGTTTGACCTGCCTCTGTGACTTTCGGATACGGAGCTTGATTTTTCGCGCGGGGTTGAACTCCTTTGAGTTGATTCAACCCGGTTTGCCGATCTGTTTGGTGATGAGGCTGACTGGCCCCTGGTCACAGAACGTCCGCCGGTCGATTCGTTTC
>JAEUSS010000165.1 GCA_016788685.1 Prolixibacteraceae bacterium
GGATGATGTGCCGTATGTTTTACCCCTGAATTTTGCCATGGACGGAGACCGTGTTATCCTGCATTCGGCCCAGCACGGAAGAATGTGGGAAACGATAAAAAAGAATCCAAAGGTGTGCATCAACTGGACTTTAGGCGAAGAACTGGCCTGGCAGGACGAACAGGTCGGATGCAGCTACCGGGTAAAATCCAAATCGGTGATTATTGAGGGAACCGCCGAAGTGGTGGAAGATATGGAAGAAAAGGAACGGATCATCAAACAGTTCATGACTCAGTACAGCGATCTTCAGTTTAAATTTAATGCTCCGGCCATCCGGAATGTCGGAATTTTACTGGTCCCGATTACTAAAATTACCGCTAAAGAGTTTGGAGCAAAAGCCGTAACTCCCTGGAATCAGCAAAAAACAGGAATAGATTAAAATTCAGCAACCTGAATTTTCCTGACCTTTTTCAACATCCAACGGGTAAATGATCGATTGCAGAATGGTCATTTCACTAACTTTAGGCACTTAAAACGATTTGAATATGATACTGGTAACAGGTGGAACCGGACTCGTGGGGGCTCACTTATTATACGAGTTAACCAACTCCGGACTTCGGGTAAAAGCGCTGCGCAGGCAACAAAGCAATACCGACTGGGTAAAAAAAATATTTTCGTATTACACCAGCCAGCCCGAAGATTTGTTCGCCCGGATCGAGTGGGTGGAAGGCGACATCCTCGACTACCTGAGCCTTGAAGAAGCCCTGAAAGGCGTTACCGCCATTTACCATTGTGCCGCCATTGTTTCGTTTCACGGCGACGACCACGACATCATGCTGAACAACAATGTAAAAGGCACCGGGAACCTGATTGATGCTGCCATTCATAACAACGTCAGGCAGTTTTGCCACGTGAGTTCCATTGCTGCACTGGGAAAAACCCAGGATGGCAGCGAAATTACCGAAGATACGTATTGGACACCCTCGAAACGGAAATCGGGGTATTCACTCAGCAAGTTTTTTTCCGAAATGGAAGTTTGGAGAGGGATTGAAGAAGGGTTGGATGCCGTGATTGTCAATCCGTCAATCATCATGGGCCCCGGGAACTGGGAAATCGGCAGTCCGAAACTTTTTCAATCTATCTGGAAGGGGCTGAAGTATTACACCAAAGGAATTACCGGTTTTGTTGATGTCCGGGATGTAGTGAAAGCGATGATCCTGCTGATGGACGAGCAGCAGTTCGGGAAAGTCCAGAACCAACGGTTTATCCTGAATGCCGGAAATATGAGCTATCAGGATTTTTTCAATAAGATAGCAGACGGGCTGAATAAGCCGCGCCCGAAGAACTTTGCGTCCGACGTCAAACTGCATATTGCCTGGCGAATGGCTAAGGCAGCCAGCTTCTTCACCGGAAAACCTCCGGTAATCACGCGAGAGACAGTTTCCGGCACAAACCAGAACAACCAGTATTCCGGAGAAAAGATTACACGCACCATCGGATTTCAATACCGGAGCCTTGATACTTCAATCAATAACATCGCCGAAATCTTTCTGAAAGATATGGTCATGCCTTCGGGATATGCACCGAAGTGCACAGCAAAACCCGCAAGCTGACGAGCAAAAGAAACCTACTGGTTTCCGGACAGTTGTCCGGGGTATCCCTCTCCGAAACGGTATCAGGAGCCGGTACACAATTTTTTAACAATGAATAATGGCAGAAGCAAATATTTTATACTATATTCGCACACTTTTTCGATGAAATAAGAAAGTCTATCTGGCTTATATTTAGATAAATACAGTTGTTTGAGCAAGCACATTTAAAGAAAAAAATTCAAAGGAATGAAAAAATCAGATTTATTAAAAGAAACCATCGAACACATCGACATTAAGTCATTTGATTCAACCCCGATTATTGACTCTATGCGTAAGATGTCGTTTACCTCACGCGATACCGCCAATGCAACCGACATTTTACTCAAGATGGTGAACGACACCGAATGTACCAATATTCTTACTCTGGCAGGAAGTACCAGTGCAGCAGGTTGTATGCAGGTATACGTGGAAATGGTTAAAAATAATATGATCGATGCGATTGTTGCCACCGGAGCATCCATTATCGACATGGATTTTTTCGAAGCGCTTGGGCACAAACACTACCGCGGAACAACCGAAATTAACGACGGCATTTTACGCGACCTGTATATCGACCGTATTTACGATACCTTCATCGATGAAGAAGAACTTCAGAACTGCGACGGAACCATTAAAGAAATTACTGACGGACTGGAAAAAAGACCATATTCTTCTCGTGAGTTCATCAAGGAAATGGGTAAATGGCTGACTGTAAATTCAGTAAAAAAAGACAGCCTGATCCAGGTTTGTTACGAAAAGAACGTGCCAATCTTCTGCCCTGCTTTTTCTGACTCAAGTGCCGGTTTCGGTTTGGCCAAGCACCAATGGGAAAATCCGGAAAAACACGTTTCGATTGACTCTGTTGCCGATTTCCTTGAACTGACCAAGATTAAAATGGCGGCCGGCGTTACCGGTTTGTTCATGATTGGCGGTGGTGTTCCTAAGAATTTCGCTCAGGACACCGTAGTCTGTGCCGAAATCCTCGGAAAAGAAGTTCCGATGCACCAGTATGCCGTTCAGATTACTGTTGCCGATGTGCGCGACGGTGCTTGTTCTTCTTCTACCCTGAAAGAAGCCAGCTCATGGGGTAAAGTACAGGTAACCGACGAACAAATGGTTTATGCCGAAGCTACTTCAGTACTTCCCTTAATCGTAAGCTACGCTTACCACAAAGGAACCTGGAAAAACCGTCAGCCTAAAAACTGGAGCAAATTGTTTGACAAATAAACAAGCGTTATCTATAATTTCAGAAGTCCCTGACACACTTGATGTGCCGGGGATTTTTTGTTTGCCTCACTGCAATCGGATATCGGTTTGTTAAGTCGGAATAGTAAAGTAAAACCGGCTGCCTTTCCCCTCTTCGCTGTCGACCCAGATTTTCCCGCCATGCTTTTCTATAAATTCTTTGCACAAAATCAATCCCAATCCGGTTCCCTTCTCTTTGCTTGTGCCCAAGGTGGTGAGATTCTGATCAATACGGAACAGTTTTTCGATCGCATCCCGACTCATTCCCACACCATTGTCGCTGACGGTTATCTGCAGTTCATCCGTTTTTTGTTTGGCCGAAATCACAACCTCACCTCCCTCGCAGGTAAACTTTATGGCATTCGAAATCAGATTTCTCAAAATAGCAGCTATCATCGCCTTGTCGGCATAAATGCATAAAACCGGCGGCAGCTCGGTACCAATGGTTATCAACTTCTGCGCAGCAGAGTCTTCCAGCAAACGAATAGCATCATCAATTAAACTAACCATTTCGAGATGCTGCGGATAAAATTCCATCTTGCCTACCTGAGAACGCGACCATTCCAATAAGTTAAGCAACAAATTCATGGCATTCTGCGAGGAGTTTTGAATGATCGTGGCATATTTCCCGATTCCATTATAGTCCTTTTCCTGAATTTGCCTGGTCAGCAGGTTACTGAAACCGATAATGCTGTTGAACGGACTTTTAAGATCGTGGGCAATAATCGAGAAGAATTTATCTTTGGTTGCATTGAGTTCGCGCAAACGGGCCTCGCTCTCCTTCAGTTCTTCTTCGGCCTGTCTCCGTTCGGTAATGTCATAAATCTGGGCAAGCAAACACTTTTTCCCATCCATCTCAATGGTCTCAGCCGAAAACAGCCCTATCCGCACCTCTCCTGTTTTGGTCCTGATTTTTACATCATAGTTTAATATACTGCCGCTGCGCCTGATTTCAGCAATCATTTCCTCGCGCTGTGCAAAGTCAATGAAGATTCCCAACTCTTTGGATGTCCTTCCGATGACTTCCTCCCGTTTCCAGCCAAGATGATCGCAAAAGTTCTTGTTCACGTCCAGATAGCGGCCTTCGTCCACCGTACTGATGCCCACCAGCCCCGGATGTGAGTTAAATGACTTTCTGAACTTTTCTTCCGAGCTTTGCAGCGCCCGTTCGGCAAGTTTCCGGTCGGTGATATCAATCGTAAAACCAGCTAAAACCATCGGTTTCCCTTCTATCCGGATCGGAAATTTAAGTGTCGAATAATACCGGCCATTAAATTCTTCTTCAACTTCAACTTTTCTCCCGCTTCTCAGAATTTCAAGATCACAAGCGACCATGCTCTTGGCCAGATCCGAAGGAAAAAGCTCATCCATCGTTTTTCCAAGTATTTCGTCCAGCGGCCTGCCAAGCATCTTTTCGTAATTGCGGCTCAGGCGCATCGAACGAACGTTCTCATCTTTGAAAAAGATATAGATTGGGCTGTATTCCAGAAACTGGTTAAAAATCTCATTGTTCCGCCTGATTACTTTTTTTATCTGCTTTCGTTCGGTGATATCAACGCCGCTGCTCTGAATGGCAAATCCGTTTCCCTGATCATCTTTTAATACCTGATCTGTAATCTGGAAAGTTTTGGTCCCGGAGGGAAGGCCGAAAGAAACTTCATACACTCTGCCTTTCCCCGATTGGATCAATTGCCGGTTCCGAACCAGATATTTTCGGGCAACTTCAGGAGGAAGGAAGTCGGACACCGTCTTTCCGACAACATCCTGAACATCGCAACCCAGAAGGCCCGCCGCAATTGAGTTGGCAAAAATGTACTGCCCGTCGAGGTCGGTAATTACAATGGAGATTCCCGCATTTTCAATAAGTGCCTTATAGTCAAGCACCAATCGAGACGAAGCAAACGCCTCATCAATCCCTGTCTTTTCCCCCTTTTTCATCATTTGCCTGTTTAGTTAATCATTCAGAAACAATTATGTACCTGGCAAGTATTCACCGACACTTGAGTGACTGTCACTGATCTGAAATCTTAGTTGTTTTCTGTTGGTTCCCTCCGGAAATTTGACGTCAGAGATAGAACAAAGCAAATTTTGTAGCCTAATTTATGAAATAAATCAACGGACTGCAATACGTATCCGATAAAAGAACAAGGCTGTACAAAACCAAAAACTATCATCCAGCATAATAACTCTCACTATAAAGTCCTGCAATTGAGAAAAATCATCCGACAAAGGTTCAATCATAGCTGTTTATCGCTATTTTTGCCAGCACTAAAGACCAACGATTTTATTCGTCATGGATGCACCCATCTGCAGATCAACCCTTGTAAAAACCTACCGGCGGTTATTCAATTGCCTCATGTTCTATAATTAAGCCCCTTCGGGTTTGTGCCTCATGCACATCAATCCACCTGCCCTGTTTTTTATCCTGAAAGAAGTTCTGAGTTTCATTCATAATTCATGACTCATGTTTGAAAAAATTACCCAACATACCGAAGCTCCGTTGCGGGCTGCTGCCTCCGAAGGCAATTTTTACGAAAAGAAAGAAAACAGGTTTGGTCCGGGAATGAACGAACGCATCCGGAAACTGCGCAAGCTGAGCGTCGAAACCGAACCTTCGCTAACCATCGAACGTGCTCTGCACGAAACCGCATTTTACAAGGAAAACTACGGAAAGATGTCAGCGCCGGTTTTGCGTGCCGCCAATTACCTCGACCACTGCCGGAAGAAAGTCATTTTCATTGGCGAAGGCGAACTGATTGTGGGCGAGCGCGGCCCAAAACCCAAATGCGTGCCCACTTTTCCTGAATTGACCTGCCACAGCGTTGAAGACCTGAATGTACTGAACACCCGCGAACTGCAGCGTTACACCATCAGTCAGGAGGATATTGACACCTACGCCAAAGAAGTGATCCCGTATTGGTCAGGCCGCACACAGCGCGAACGCATTTTCAGCCATGTTCCGCAGGAATGGCGGCTGGCCTACGAAGCCGGAATGTTCACCGAGTTTATGGAACAGCGCGCTCCGGGTCACACTGCCCTCGACGGTAAAATTTACACCAAGGGGATGCTCGATTACAAGCGCGAAATTGCCGCCAACCTGGCCGCACTCGATTACCTGAACGATCCCGAAGCAACCGATAAAGCTGAAGAGTGGAAAGCCATGGACATTTCGTGCGACGCGGTAATTGTGTTTGCTGAACGCCATGCCGACCTGGCTGAAGAAATGGCCAAAACCGAAGCCGACCCGAAACGTAAAGCTGAATTGTTGCAGATTGCCGAAGTTTGCCGCTGGGTTCCGGCCCATGCACCGCGCAATTTCCGGGAAGCCATTCAAATGTACTGGTTCTGTCATTTGGCCATTATTACCGAATTGAACGGTTGGGACGCCATGAATCCCGGGCATTTTGATCAGCATCTGGAGCCATTTTATGAAAAGGGAATTGCTGCCGGAACGCTTACCCGCGAGCAGGCCAAAGAGTTATTGTCGTGTTTCTGGATCAAGGTGAACAACCATCCGGCGCCGCCCAAAGTGGGAATCACTGCACGCGAAAGCGGCACCTACAACGACTTTACCAACATCAACATTGGCGGTATCAAGGCCGACGGAAGCGACGGTACCAGCGATGTTTCGTACCTCATGCTCGAAATTCAGGAAGAATTACATATTCTGCAACCGGGTTGTTCGGTACACATCAGCGCCAAAACTCCGGATAAATTCCTTCATGCTGCGGCCAAAGTTATCCGTCAGGGACACGGTTATCCGTCGGTTTTCAATCCGGATGTGTATGTGATGGAACTGATGCGGCAGGGAAAATCGCTGACTGACGCCCGCGAAGGTGGTTGCAGCGGATGTATCGAAGTAGGCGCTTTCGGTAAAGAAGCCTATCTGCTCACCGGCTACCTCAATGTTCCGAAAATTCTGGAAGTCACCCTGAACAACGGCGTAAATCCGGTGACGGGTATTCTGGTTGGTCCGCAAACCGGCGACCCGCGCATGTTTGCCACCTACGAAGATCTTTACCAGGCTTTCCTGAAACAGTTGAATTACGTGGTCGATTTGAAAATGCGCGTAAGCAATTACATCGACCGCATGTTTGCCAAATACGCCCCGGCTCCGTTCCTTTCGGTTGTGATTGAAGATTGCGTGAGCCGCGGAAAAGACTACTACGATGCCGGGCCGCGCTACAACACCAGCTACATTCAGTGCTGCGGTTTGGGAACCACAACCGATAGTTTGGCAGCGTTGAAAAAGCACGTTTTCGAAAGCAAGACTTTCAGTATGGATCGCGTTTTGAATGCCGTATTGAAAAACTTCGAAGGCGAGGAAGTGCTGCGTCAGATCCTCATGAACCGCACGCCTTTCTTCGGAAACGATAACGACTACGCCGATTCGATTGCTGTTCGCGTTTACGATGATTTGGTAAATGCCATCGACGGAAAGCCAAACATCAAGCCGGGTGGAAAATATCACCTGAACATGCTGTCGACCACCTGTCACGTGTATTTTGGCAAAGTGATGGGAGCCACGCCAAACGGTCGTATGGCCGGAAAATCCATTTCCGACGGAACTTCCCCTTCGCATGGCGCCGACACACACGGACCTTCGGCAGTCATCAAATCAATGACCAAATTCGATCAGGTGAAATCAGGCGGAACATTGCTCAACCAGCGCTTCCTTCCGAGTTTATTGAGCAAAGAGGAAGACATTCGCAAACTGGGTCACCTTATCCGCAGTTATTTTACGCTGGGCGGTCACCACATTCAGTTCAACATTGTGGATACCGCCACACTGAAAGCGGCACAGGCTTGTCCGTCAGACTATAAAGACCTGATGGTGCGCATGGCCGGCTATTCCGACTATTTCAACGACATGAACAGCGACCTGCAGCAGGAAGTCATTGAACGTACTGAAAACGACGGATTTTAATCTCAGCAATAGGTCATCCCGAATTTATTTCGGAATCTGTTCGATTTTGCGGATCCTGAAACAAGTTCAGGATGATTATCACTTTAAGAAATGAACCATCCATATATATTCGATATCAAGCGCTACGCCATTAACGACGGGCCGGGCATTCGGATTGTGATTTTCACCAAAGGCTGCAACCTCAATTGCAACTGGTGTCACAATCCGGAGAGCATTTCGCCCAGGCAGGAAAAGATGTATGCACCCAATAAATGCATCGGCTGCAGCACCTGTGTGGAGGCTTGTCCGGTTGATGCGCTGACGCTGATTTCCGAAGGAATTGTTACCAATACCAACCGGTGTACTTTGTGCGGAAAATGTGCCGAGGTTTGCCCAACGATGGCCATCGAACTATCGGGACGCACGATGACCGTGGCAGAAATTATGAACGAAATCGAAAAGGAGCGCGTGTTTTTCGATCAGTCGGGCGGCGGCGTAACTTTTTCAGGCGGAGAACCCATGCTGTATCCTGAATTCTTGATTGAGCTGCTCGACGAATGCGGACGACGGAACATTCACCGCGCAGTGGATACAGCAGGATTGATCAACACCGAAATCATGCTCGAAGTGGCTAAACGCACGGATCTGTTTTTGTACGACCTGAAGCTGATGGACTCCGAGAAACACCGCCGCTGGATTGGTGTTCCGAACGAGAAAATTCTGGAAAACCTGAAGATTTTGTCGGCAAGCGGAGCCCGTATTTTTATTCGTATTCCGTTGATTGGCGGAGTGAATGATGATGCAGAAAATATGGAAGCGACGGCACAGTTTGTGGCATCACTTTCCGGAGAAAAGAAACCGGTAAGCCTGTTGCCTTACCACAAAATTGCTCAGACCAAATACCAGAAACTTGGTCGCCCCAACGATTTTCAGCTTTTGCAGGAACCCACGAAAGAAGCAAAAGAACAAGCGCTGGCGATATTTCAGAAGTATGGTATTGAGGCGCAGACAGGTGGATAAATATCAACCATACTCTCCTGCAAATTACGTCTTTAATAGTACTCCGGAGTAGAAAGAATGTTCCAAATTAGCTGCCCTAAAAAAAAGAGTTAATGTATCACCACATACTAATACCTTTATTGGCTGCGGTTTTTCTGGCCATCAATATGGGAGGAACCAGCATTTCTCCTTCTTTTTCTGCCGCCTATGGTGCCAATGTTATTCGCAAATCTGCCATTCCCGGGCTCTTCGGAATTATGGTTTTTCTCGGGGCATTGATTGCAGGAAAAGGAACTTCAACCACTCTGGGAAAAGATTTAATATCACCCGCGATTATGAGCTGGGAACTGGTCACCATTATTCTTGGTTCAGTCGGACTCACGTTGTTTATTGCGAATATCCTGGGAATCCCTCAATCGAACGTACAAACTACTGTCTTTGCCATTTCAGCGCCAGCCGTTTATTTTAACCAGTTTAATGCCAATAAAGTTTTTGTTGAGATTGTACCTACCTGGTTTATAGCTCCATTGATGTCGTTTGTTATCTGCTACCTTTTCGGGAAGTATATTTACACGCCGCTGCGAAAAAAAGGGTATCTCACATACGGACAGTTATCTCAGCACCCGGCGGTAAAGACAATTATCATAGTGATGTCGCTATACGTGGCATTTTCAATTGGCGCCAATAATGTTGCCAATGCCGTTGGTCCCATTGCCTCTATGACTTCGCACGAGTTGCAGCTGCCTTTTGAAGGAAATGGCTTTTCAATTATTATGGTGTTGTCAACACTGATTGTTGCTCCGAACTTTGCAATCGGAGCTTCTATCCTTGGGAATAAAGGTCTGGAGAATACCGGCAAAGGTATATTCCTTTTCGGACCGTTCGAAGCGATAATTATTTCGTTTGTAACAGCAAGTATATTGCTTATTTCATCGGTTACACGCGGAATACCAACCTCGTTAATTCAGCTGAATGCTGCCGCGATCATCGGCGTTGGCATTGCCCGGCTGGGAGCGAAAAATATCTTCCGCAAGACAGCAGTCAACAAGTTTTTTGTGATGTGGATTATTGCGCCGGTTATCGCCTTCTTCCTGTCGCTGACATTAACTTACCTGGTAGATAAAATGGGATATTTATAATCCCCTTGGTTTTATTTCATCTTAGCTTTAAGTTCAACTAATGTGACGACATTGTTGTAATCGTCTTCAGAGCGCACCTCAACGGATACAGCGCGAAGCTGGCCATACCGTTTGGCATTCCGGAATTCCTCTTTTACCTTATCCGGAAGTATACTGCCCTCAATCAGGGATTGAGCTTTTTCACCAAACCAGAATGTAACCCGGAATGTATCTTTAATTATTCCAATCCAATATAACGTCTGCTTTTTTCTGACTGCTTTGTACAACCAGCTTTTCCCGTCGTTGTAAAAGCGCCATTCTTCGGTAATATCAAAGTGATTATCGTAAAGATAGTCGACCAGTTTTTCCCAATAAACGCTGTTCTCTCCAATGATTGAGAAGATCAGTTCATCGGTTGGCTGTATGTTCGGATCGGTCAGTACAATGGGTTCCATAGGCTGATTAGTGTGAGTTAAGCTCGGTTAAGGTTCCAGGAAACTATTCAGGAAAGCAAAAATCCCTGCCAGTTTCAGCCTGACAGGGACCTTTATTGAAAATATGAGAACTTACAGAATCAGCATGGCATCGCCATAAGTGCCGAAACGGTATTTTTCTTTGATCGCTTCTTTATAGGCTTTCATCAGGTTATCGTAACCGGCAAAACCGGCAACCATCATCTGAAGTGTTGAAAGCGGCAAATGGAAATTGGTAATCATGCGATTGGCAACACTAAAATCATAGGGAGGGAAAATAAACTTGTTGGTCCACCCCTCAAAAGGTTTCATGTGACCTTGTGTTGAAACAGAACTTTCGATTGTGCGCATGACGGTTGTACCAACAGCACAAATGTTTTTGCGTGCATCTTTGGCCGAATTTACAATGTTGCAGGCCTCTTCCGATATCCAGATTTGCTCCGAATCCATTTTGTGCTTGGTCAAATCTTCAACATCAACACTCCTGAAGTTTCCGAGGCCAACATGAAGGGTTACATAGCTGAATTTGACTCCGATGATTTCAAGACGTTTCATCAGCTCGCGGCTAAAATGCAGTCCGGCAGTAGGAGCAGCAACTGCGCCTTCATTCTTGGCAAAAATCGTCTGGTAACGATCTTTATCTTCAGGCAGAACTGAACGTTTGATGAATTTGGGCAGAGGAGTTTCGCCCAAACCGTAAAGAGTTTTTTTGAACTCATCGTACGGGCCATCAAACAAGAATCTCAGCGTTCGTCCACGCGAGGTGGTGTTGTCGATGACCTCGGCTACCAACAGATCGTCTTCACCAAAATACAGTTTGTTTCCGATGCGGATTTTGCGGGCCGGATCAACCAGCACGTCCCAAAGGCGTTGTTCGCGGTTCAACTCGCGAAGCAGGAAAACTTCAATTTCAGCCCCGGTTTTTTCCTTGTTGCCGTACAACCGGGCAGGAAAAACTTTGGTATCATTAAAAATCAGGACATCATCATCTCCAAAATAGTCAACAATATCCTTAAACACCCGATGTTCAATTTTTCCGGTAGCACGATGAAGTACCAGCAATTTTGATTCATCCCTGTTAGCAGCCGGATGCAAAGCAATTAGCTCTTCAGGCAAATCGTATTTGAACTTTGATAATTTCATTGTATATATCTGTATTAATTTATTTTGCTCGACTAATCTGTCAGTCCAATTCCTGATTTCACCCACCTGACAGAACCCCGTTCTACGGAGCATTTTTCAATTAGTTTCACTCAGCAGAAAATTTTTCTAAAAATTTTTGCAAGTCCCATGCATTCTCCAATCTAAAATCGCCGATTCGGGTCCGGCACAAGCCCACCAAATAAGCACCGCTGCCCAGAGCAACACCCAGATCGCGGGCTAACGACCGAATGTAAGTCCCTTTACTGCAAACAACTCTTAATACGATTTCCTCTTTCGAAAAGTTAAGAATCTCTAACTCCGAAATCGTAATCTTTTTGGGTTGAAGAACAATGTCATTGCCTTTCCGGGCATGCTCATAAGCCCTTTTCCCTTCAATCTTCACCGCGCTGAAAATCGGCGGAACCTGATCAATTTCTCCGATAAAATCCTTCATCTTCCCGGAAACGAATTCCAATGTCAGATGATCTGTCGGGAAAGTAGCATCCTCAGCGGTTTCCAGATCGAATGACGGTGTTGTTGCACCTAGCTTAATGGTTGCTACGTATTCTTTTTCTTTCGCCTGAATTGCATCGATGTTCTTGGTTTCTTTCCCGGTACAAACAATCATTAATCCGGTTGCTTTGGGATCGAGAGTTCCCGCATGACCAACTTTTAACTTTTTCACGCCGGTTTGCCGGCAAAGAAAATTGCGCAGCTTCCTGACCAGGTCAAAAGATGTCCAATCCAATTCTTTATCAAAAAGAAGAACCTCTCCTTTTTGAAAATCATATTCTTCAATGGATTTCCCCATCAGAAACGCTTTAAAATAAGTGATTTATAATACAGAAACCGATCCGAATTTCAGGCCGCAAATATAGCGAATCAAGGGGTAATTAACCAAACATTAAGGGAATTAATACAACTGAAGTGACGGAAAAACAACCATTTGGCCGCTTTTTATACGTACCCCTGATTATTCGTCGGGATAAAACTCAACAGGAAGTATTCTTGATAATCGTACAACTACTTGACATACATGCCTCGGAGAAAACAATCATAATCCGAAAAAAAACAGAACAATCAGTTCGTTAAACGATTGTTATTTCTCCGACTTTGGTTTTTTCATAATCGCATAAATCTCGAACAGAAAGCCGAAAAGCACAACCATCGGAGCGAGTGTTATCCGCCGAAAGCTAAAAATTTCAGGATTGAACACCGAGGGGTCATTGCTTTTTCCTCCGGTCATCAACATAAAACCGATAACAATAATTACAAACCCGATAACCAGTAATTTTAAGTTCTCTTTGCCCAGTGCAAAACCTTCCATATTGTCGAAATCGTTCTTTGCCATCTCTAAAAATTTGCGTAAAGTTACTTAAAAGTTCTAATTCTGTACTCTGAAAATCACAGATACAGGCTAATAAAATAATTCGTCAAATTTCATCCGTATAAATTTATTTACTGCCATGTAGGTTGAACTCCATGAAATAAGCACACCCAGAATCAGGACAACCATAAAGACCAAGCCAAAAATCTTGTAATCTTCGGTGTTTATAATTCCTGTAAGTTCCCCGGCATAAGACAACATCAGCACAAAAACCAGCAAATTGGCGATAAGCGCCCCTACGACTCCGTACGAGATACTCCGTTTGACAAAAGGAGCCCGGATAAAACTGTCAGTGGCACCGACCAGCAACATGGTATTGATTATAAAGCGCTGCGAATAAATTGAGATCCGGATGGTATTATTAATGAGTGCGAAGAAAATAAACAGTAACAGTACCGAAAAGAAGACCAAAACAAACCCGATCTTCTTAACATTTTCGTTGATAATATTCACCATGTCCCGCTGATAAGAAACTTCCTTCACCTGGGGATATTCCATAAATTTCTTTTCCAGAATAACCAGCTTGTCAGGGGTTGCGTAATCAGCAAGTAATTTAACATCAACCGAAGAAAGCAAGGGGTTGTAGCCAAGGAACCCGGAAAAATCTTCTCCCAGTTCTTTCGTCAGCCTTTCGGCTGCGGTCTCCTTGTCAATATACTCGACGGATTTGACAAAATCGGTTGCTTCCAGCGATTTCATCAGATCCGTAATTTCCTGCTCCTGGATATTTTCGTTCAGAACAAGTGTAAACCCGATATTTTCACGTACATATTTGGCAAGTCGTTCGGCATTTAGCAGGACAACACCCAGCATACCTATCAGGAACAAAACCATTGATATGCTTATGGTAGAAGTTACGTAGGATTTGAAAATCCTCTTTTTCAGCTTTTGAGGCTGCACTTTACCCGTCATTATTATTTACTTTTTTAATTTGAAAACATAACCCAGATATCCGGCAATGGCCAAAAGTAACAAGATCGAACTGGCCAGCGAAACTTTATTTCCAATAAAATACGATTCAGGTTCAAATTTAAATTCAATCTGGTGTTTTCCCTCCGGAATAACCATGGCCCGCAACACATAATTAGCCTGAATATGGTCGGTTGGCTTACCATCAACAAAACTCTTCCATCCTTTCGGATAATAAATTTCGGAGAAAACAGCCAGCTGCGGCCCTCCGCCTGCAACTGCTTCATATTTCAGATAATTGGGTTGGTATTCCGTCAGTTTGATTTCGCCTTCGCCCGAACCGCTTTTATAGTTGCCCAGGACTGGCTCAAAACGTTGGTTTACAATAGCAGTCTCTTTCGGGTCGAAATTGTTCAGTGAAGTTACCTCTTCATCGGCACTGTTAACCAGCTTAACATTTTTTACCAGCCAGGCATTGCCTAAAGCGTAAGGATTAGGCAGCGGAGCACTGTTCGGATCATAAATGTAATATTTGGTATTGAGCATGTTGATCACCGGCAAGGTTTTCATTAACGAATCAATCGATTCGGGCTTTTTAAATCCGGCGACCAGCTCCGACATTTCAGGAGTTATTCCGTACATAGCCAGCTCGTTATAACGCTTCATCTTTGCTCCGTGGTAACCTCCCACCGATTTATGAAAGTAAGAGGTCCGGGCATCTGCAAAGGGATTATTCAGGTTTAATACCCGGTAATACAAATCTTTGTCTTTCTTTATTTCTTTATCAACAACAGCTTCCTGGAACGGAGCTGCCACTTCTTTTTTCGAGCTGAAATGCCCGTCGTTAAAGTACTTTTTATTGACCGGCCACATATCGCCCAAAACCAGAACCACCCACAATACAATTGCATATTGAGCCTTAATTTTATTATTCCAGTATGCCCATAAGCCGGCAGCAGCCAGAGCGACAAACACGAAAGTGCGAAAAGCATCGGCTCTTAAAGCTGTTTTTCTATCAGCGATCAGCGCATCAATCAATTGTTGCGGCCACCCCATTTTCAGATACTGGGCATCGGTGCTTCCGGAGAAACTACCGGCCAGACCAGGTAAAACAGCAAAGATCAGCGCAAGGCCTCCGGTAATTCCGAAAGCATATTTCAGACCTTTCAGGAACTCCGCTGAACTGATTTTTCGCCCGTAGACTTCCTTAATGGCAAGTACTCCCAGCAAAGCCATCGAAAACTGCTGAATGACAATGATATTCTTAACATCCCTGAATTTGTTGTATCCGGGAAAATAATCGAGCATAAGATTGGTAAGCATGGAGAAGTTTTTGCCGAGCGACAACAGCAACGACACTACAAAAACAGCGACCAGCCACCATTTGTCTTTCCCTTTCACCAGAAACAAGCCGAGCACAAAAAGGAAACACAGCACAGCCCCAAAATAAAACGGCGCACCCGAAATGGGTTGGCTTCCCCAATACATCGGCATACCCCCCTCTACAATTTTTTTTGCGCCCTGAGCGCCCTGAGCTTCCACCAAAAACTGATAGGTTTCAGACTTGGTACTCAAAGGTTCGCTCATTCCGCCGCCTTTGAAACGCGGAATGAAAGCCGTCATAGCTTCACCCAGGTCGTAGCTGTAATCCAGAATGTAATCCTGGTCCAATCCGCTAGTTTTATTTTCGCCGTTCAGCGTTAGCTCCGACTGCCCGCGCATGGAATATTTCCCGTATTCGTAGGTCGTGTATAAACGCGAGAAGTTGGTGCCAACAGCGAACAGAACGGCGACCAGCAAGAAAACCGCAGTTTTGGCAAAGTCGGGCAAAGTTTTTTCTTTAACCGCATAGATAAAATAAGTAATGCCCAATATCAAAACCAGAATGGCAGCATAATAGGTCATCTGCAGGTGATTGGCGCTTAGCATCCAGGTCAGCCCCAGCGCCGCAATCAGGCTTCCGCCGATCTTGTTTTTTCTGAAAGCAATCATTATCCCGGCAACAACCAGTGAGATGTATGTCAGTGCATGCGCTTTAGTCAAATGCCCGGTGACCATCACAACAAACGTGAAGGTCATCATCCCGTAGGCCAGACTGGCAGCAAAGGCTGCCCATACACTAATGCCGAGCGAGATACAAAGGATAAAAAAGAAGGTTAAGCTGAATATTAAAATGATTACCGGCGGCGAAACGGAGGTAATCGATTTCTGAATCTTCGAGAAGATCTCTCCGGAATACAAAGTAGAAGTCAGGTAGGCCGGCATCCCCGAAAACATGTTGTTCGACCAGAGCGCCTCTTTTCCGGTAGCCTCGCGGTAATCCACAATTTCTTTAGCCATCCCTTTAAACTGCATCCCGTCTGAGCTTTGCAGCTTTTTACCTTCCAGAACAGGCGAGAAATAGATAACGCTTATAACCATAAACAAGGCAACCACAAGGATATAAGGTCCCGATTTCTGAAGGAGTTTTTTTGTATCCATATATTGAACAGGTGTAATTTTTAAATTCGTACTTTCGTGCGAAGCAAAAATAAACGTTTTTAAGTCAATAACTAGAATAAATGGGCGTAATTAAAAGGCAAACAATCAGGGGGTCGGTGTATTCGTACCTGGGTGTAATCGTTGGTTTTTTCACCACGGCGCTGATTATGCCCAAACTGATGTCGCAGGAACAAATCGGGCTGATCAATGTGCTGGTTGCCGTTTCCGCGATCTACTCGCAGTTTTCCACCCTCGGATTTACCAACGTCACGGCCCGCCTGTTTTCTTATTTCAGGGATAAGGATAAAAACCACAATGGTTTTGTTTTTCTGGCGGTGATCGTCGGGATGATCGGTTTCATCATTTCGCTGGTGAGCTTCTTTCTGCTCAAACCCTACATCGTTGAAAGCAATATCGACAAGTCACCCCTGCTGATTCAATACATTTATTACCTGATCCCGCTGATTTTCTTCCGGATGTTTTTCCTGCTCCTGGATACCTACAACAAGATGTTGTTTGATGCCACCACCGGCACTTTCCTCAGCGATCTGCTTTACCGCATCGGAAACTTGTTCCTGCTTGCCGCCTTTTTCTTTCAATGGATCAACTTTACCCAATACGTTTTCGGGTATGTTGTTATCCTGAGTTTCCCGGCCGTTTACCTGGCCGGCCTGCTCATCTGCCGGAAGCAATTTAACCTTCAGCCTCAGCTCGGTTTTATTCAGCCCCCCCTCCGGAAAGAAATGATTTCACTGGCTTCCTACGGAATTATCGGCGGACTGAGCAGCGTGGCGCTAACCAGCATCGACAAAATCATGCTCAACGAATTTTACAACCTGTCGCTTACCGGCGCCTATTCCATCAGCTTTTTCTTCGGGTCCATTATTCTGATCCCGAACCGCGCTTTGGGGAAGATTTCGTCAACCATCATTGCCGATGCCTGGAAAGATAACGACCTGCCCAAAATCGACGACATCTATTACAAAAGCAGCATCAACCAGCTTTTTGCCGGAATGTTGCTGTTCGTCCTGCTGGTAACCAATCTGCATAATATTTTTAAAATCCTTCCTCCTGAATACAGCGGGGGCGAGTGGGTCATCACGCTCATTTCCTTTTCGAACCTGCTGGTAGCCTCAACCGGCGTAAGTGTCCAGATCATCAGTACCTCGCACAAATATAAAATACAGACTTATTCGCTGGGCATACTCATTTTGCTTACCGTTGCTTTTTACTGGCTCCTGATTCCACGCTGGGGAATGAACGGAGCGGCCATGGCTTCGTTGTTATCAATGGCTCTGGCTTCTGCGATGCGGGTTTTTTACCTTCAGTGGGAAATGAAACTCTTCCCATACCGGCACACACACTTAAAATGTGTCGCCATCGGGGCCCTTGCATTTCTAATCGGAAAGATCATCCCGGTTTTGCCGGTTCATTTTCTGATCGACCTGATCATCCGCTGTTCGGCCATCAGTGTGGTATTTATCGGCTTATGCTACGCTTTCCGGATTTCGGATGACCTGAACCTGATTGCTGACAAAATCCTGAAACTCCTGAAAATAATACGTTAGCCAAACTAACAAGACTTTGGAGTTCAGAAAAAACGGTTCTTCTCTATTGGCTTTCATTCGAGTTTAGCCAAACAACCTTCTGCTCCGATTGATGCTGTTGCCCGATAATATCTCTGTACAGTTCGGGTCTTCTGGCCTGAATATAGCGATGCCCTCCTGCCTGTGTCAGTTTTTCCGGAGTAAGAATGGCTATTGAATAGCTGTCATCAAAGGTACGGCATTCGGCAATGACATCACCAAAAGGATCGACAATCATGGAACATCCGTTTTTCAACTGGTCATCGTCCATACCAACCGGGTTCGAAAAAACAACATAAACAGCATTATCATAAGCTCTTGCCGGCAACCATTTCATCAGCCAACTTCGCCCTTTCAGCCCGTCAAACTCCTGCCGCAACGAGGTCGGGTCGGCTTCGCGATTTGTCCACAGTTTCGGGTCAACAAAACCGGCTCCCGGCCGGGTTGAAGGTGTACACATGGTAACATGGGGCATAAAAATAATGTCAGCTCCTAACAACTTGGTTGCCCTCACATTCTCTACAATGTTATTGTCATAGCAAATTAGTATGCCACATTTCCAGCCCCAAAGATCAAAAACGCAATAACGGTCTCCTGCCGTTAAATGAGGATTAATAAAAGGATGTAATTTTCGGTACTTGGCTACCAGTCCGTTTTTATCAACACAAACATAGGCTTTGAACAACCGATCAGTTTCATCTTTTTCGAAAAGCCCTGCCAGTATAGCGATATTGTTTTCTTTTGCTATCTGTGTAAGCCTCTGAATACTGTCTCCTTCGGGAATAAACTCTGCCAGATCAAGCATCTGCTGTTTGGAAAGGTGTCTCGCAAAAGTATAGCCAGTAATTGAACATTCGTGAAAAGCAATCACATTTGCCCCTTCTCCGGATGCCTTTTGCGAAAGTTTTTCAATAACACCCAGGTTGTAGTTTTTGTCACCACTTTTATTTTCAAATTGTGCCGTTGAAATTTTAAGCTTATCCATAATGTATTATTAACGAATGTGAATGATTGACCAGCCCCCCTGACTTTATATAAAAAAGCAATGTAACACAAAAATAGAACAAAATGATTGTAATTTAGCACCTGCGAAACGATCATAAACCTGCCGGAAAAACTCCGGCAATGTTGCGCCAGTTACTAAATCTGTACTTTTACCCTTATTAAAGGAACAACAAATTCATCATGTCGCACTTAGGTATTATCCTTCAGGCCCGGACCGGCTCTACCCGAATGCCCGAAAAGGTCATCCTTCCCTTTTTTCAGGAGCAGTCGATTTTAGATTTGCTGCTTGAGAAGGTAAAAATGATCAATGTTCCGGTGGTTCTGGCAACGACCACCAATCCTTCGGACGACCGCATCTGCCAACTGGCCGCCAACCACGGGGTCCCGGTTTTCAGGGGCTCGGAAAACGATGTGCTCGACCGGTTTATCCAGGCAGCCCGGCAAAATAGCTTCGACAAAATTATCCGTGTTTGTGCCGACAACCCGTTTCTGGACGTCGCCGGAATGAAGACCTTAGTTGCTGAATTTGAGCAGTCTGACGCCGATTATCTGAGTTTTCAACTGGCCGGAAATAAACCCTCAATCCTCACCCACTTCGGATTCTGGACAGAAGCCGTTCGGCTGGACGCGCTGGAAAAAGCACAACAACTGACCCGCGAAAAGCTGTACCACGAACATGTAACCAATTTCATATACGGCAATCCCGCATTGTTCCGTGTTCTGTTCATCCCTGCCAGCCCGGAGGTGTATTCGCGTACCGACATCCGGATGACCCTGGATACTCCGGAAGATTTTGAAATTCAGCAGCGGATTTTTGCAGCAATCAGCAAGGAAAATCCTAATTTTGCCATCCCTGAAATCGTTTGCTGGCTCGACCGGCATCCGGAAATACTGGAACAGATGAAACTCGAAATCCTGAAAAATCAGAAATAAATTCACACGATGGCAAAATCGACTTATATCATTGGCGAAATCGGACAAAACCACAACGGCGAAGTTGAAATTGCCAAAAAGCTGATCGACGTCGTCTCCGAACCAGTCATTGATCACCTCTTCGGGCAAAAACTGATGCCGATGAACGCTGTGAAAATGACACGCCGTGATCTGAACGAAGAACTCTCGGCCTCAGAAATGGTTCGCCCGTACGAAAATGCCAACTCCTTCGGAAAAACCTACGGCGAACACCGGGCTTTTCTCGAACTGGACGACGAACAGCATCTGGAAGTTTACCGGTACGCCAAATCAAAAGGGCTCGATGTTGTTGAAACCCTGTGTGCGAAAGGTTGCCTTTCGATGCTGCGCCTTTTCACACCCGACCGCCTGAAAGTGGCCTCGCGCGATTTGACCAACTTACCGCTGCTGGAAGTTATGGCCGAAACCCGGATTCCGATCATTCTTTCAACTGGACTGACAGGAAAAAAAGAACTGGACGATGCGCTGGAAATCATCAGTAAATACCATTCTGACATCAGCATCCTACACTGCCTGTCACAATATCCTTCCGAGTACCAAAACATTAACCTGCTGAGCATTCAATTCCTGAAAGAGCATTACCCGCAGTATACGATCGGCTACTCCGATCATTCCATCGGGATTCTGATGCCAGCCGTTGCCGTCGGGATGGGTGCCGAGATCATCGAAAAACACATCACCCTCGACCGAAACATGAAAGGCACCGACCACCGCGGATCGCTTGAACCGGAAGGAATCTGGCGAATGGTACGCGATATTCGCAACACTGAATATGCCATTGGAGAAAAGGCCATTTTTGTAAACGAGAAAGTACAGGCTACCCGCATAAAGCTGGAACGTTCTGTCGCTTCTTCTCGTACCATCAGCGCTGGAGAAATTCTCACCGAGAATGACCTGCACATGCTCAGCCCGGGTGATGGTTATAAATGGGCCGAACGCGGCCAGATCATCGGGAAACGTGCTCTGGCAGACATCCCGGCCAATGAAGTCATTTATTCAGGAATGATTGAAAAATAAAGACTTCGGTGCAAATTTGACACAATCATCATTGTATTTTTTATAAATTTTAAAATGAAAATTAAGTTAGTTTTATCTGATATTGACGGCGTTTGGACTGACGGAGGAATGTATTACGACCAGACAGGAAATGAGCTGAAGAAATTTAATACCGCTGACAGCGCCGGAGTTATCTTTCTGCAATTACTCGATATTCCGTTCGGAATCATTACCGGAGAAAATACCCGGATAGTGTGGCGCCGCGCCGAAAAACTGAAAATCAGCCATTTGTTTATCGGAGTTAAAAATAAGCTGGAAGTGGCCGAAAAATTATGTGCCGAACTGCACATTTCACTTCAGGAGGTAGCCTACATCGGTGATGACCTGAACGATGCCATGCTTTTAAAAGCTGTCGGTTTCAGCGCTATTCCCGCAAACGCCTGCAACTACATGGAGAAATACGCCAAAATAAGGCTAAAGCGAAAAGGCGGCGAAGGTGCGTTTCGTGAATTTGTTGAGCTGTTGCTCGAAAAAGAGAACCTGCTCGACACCGCCATTCAGAAGTATCTGAAATCTACTCTGCAGAAGTAATGGCCTCGATACACCTTTCAGCCACCTTCCCGTCAATTTGGAAAGCATACTTCTGAATAAACGAATCATACCTGCCACGATCCACCTTCAGCGTTCCTCTGAAGATTCCGGAAAGGATGTGAGTCAGACTGCGGGCATCAGTCGCCTGAAAAGCCACGCCTTCGGCAGCATACCCCTGAATATCCTGACTCAGGTGATCCAGGATAATCAATGGTTTATAAAAATAAACCGTTTCGGTACCAACGGTCGAAAAACAGGTGATCAGCACATCGCACGAAGCAATCAGCTGATACAAATCTGAAGTGGTATCGAGTATAAAATTGGTACAACCAGCATCTTTGGCAATAGCCGTATAGTATTCGGTGTCATCAAACTCGCGCGGGTGAAGCTTTACGATCAGTTTGGCTTTCGGCAGTTTACGCGCTGCCTTAAACACGTCAAAAGCAGCCTGGTACCTCAATTCCGGATCACGCTGAGGCTGCGAAGCAAAAACAATCTTGTCGTCAGGACGGGCCTTTTTTTGTTTCTCCACCTGCGCCAGAACCGGAATAATGTCAGTCCGGATCTGCCCTACCGAGCTTACCGAACCTTTGGGATAATTCCCTTTTTCAATTAAAAATTCTTCCCAGTATCTACCCCAGGTCAGTGTCAGATCAGGCATTATCCTGTTTTTGGCATCGTTGGGCGTGTACACGTATGCCGGATGCAAATCGTGCATGGTTCCGTGCTGCAATCCAATGATTTTTATCCCGCAAAATTTGGCGGCATCCAAAATGGATTTGGTTAGCGGACTGTTTTCATCGCCTGCAATTACGGCTTTTATGCCTGAACCGGTGAAATAACTGCGTGCTGAAAAGTACCGATGCAGATAGAAAGAAGAGCTTTTATCGAGCGACTCAAAAACCTCGAGTGCCAGTTGCTGAATCAACGACAGCCCGGTCTGACGAACCTTCGGACAAGCCTGCCTGACAGTCTGAAGTGCCAGCCTGGCCGACTTCCGGACCTTACGTTTCAGTAAGCCTGAAATCAGGAAACCTTCCAGGAAAATTTTCGGATGTCCTTTCCACGAAGATTCATATTGTTTCCACGAAAATGAGTAATCCGACTTTCCCTTTGGTTTTGGCATCAGAATTTCGGTCAGCAATGCAAACCGATCGTCCAGCTCATTAATCAGGTATTCAAGAATATGATGCCCGGGTTCCGTTTTCAAGGTCTGCTTGTTCATTACCGTCGAGTACTTTTCGGTCAGGTACAGCAAATACTCCGCTTTTTTCCTTGATGAAAACAAATAATTTAAAAATCGGTATTTGACCAAAACCAGGTAGCCCAAAAGGTTGCCAAAGTTGAACCGCCCGTTGGTTTTGGTTAAAGGAAACCTGAACTCAACTTCAGGGAACACATTCCGGAGAGGATTGGCTTCGGGAGATACAAACCAGATGTGGTCGTTGAACGTACAGAAACGCTGAGTGAGCGGTTTCAGAAAATACATCAGGTTACGAACTGCAAAGTAAATCCTGAATTTATGATAGTGCCAGACGCTGGCCGTATCGATGCTGAACGACTCGGCTACCGTCCGGTTGTCCACTTTCAGATCACCAAAACGCAGCACTTCGTCCATTGTTTCATAATTAACCGCTTTTTTCTCTTCCGGACTTAACGCTATTCGCTGCGCAAAGCCGGGCAAATCACCACCTGAAAAGGTGAAAATTGTTGCGCCTTTCTCAGCCAAAAGATCCAACTCACTTCTCTCTGACCTGGTAAGCGGACGATTTATGATGACGGTTTTGCTCATGTTTTTCAAATTTTAAGCCTCCAGAATCTGTGCGACCCTACCGGTCAGCTGTTTCCGGGAATATTGCATGGCCGATTCGCGCCCCGAAGATGGTGATGGATGAGTTAGCTGATCCTGAATAAACCGGAGCATCCCTTCCGAATCCGGGTAATCGAACAAGCTGCCGCATTGTGTTTCGCCGATAATTACAGACAAATCGCCGCCAATTGGTCCAATGGCCAGGACAGGCTTTCCGGAGGCGAGGTACTCGAAAAACTTACCGGGCAAAATTCCCAGGTTGTTTTTCACCTTTGGGATGACCAGCAGCAGCAAATCCGACCGCAGCAAGTATTCGATCGATTTTTCGTGATCGACATAACCAACGAATTCACAGTCGACCCCTGTATCTCTGAATTTCTGCTCCACCGGCAAAGGCACTTTTCCCACAAACCGGATCAAAAGTTTCGGCTTCAATTCAGCGTTGATTCGCTTCAGGGCAAGCAAAAAGCTATCTACATCATAGGTTTCAGAAATGGTTCCGGTATAAGTAATAATTTTTCGGCTTTCGGCGGGCACTTCTTTTATCCTGAAGTCTTCGTCATCAAAACCATTCGGGATGACAATCGTTTTGCTGGCAATGGCTAATCTCGACTTTTCGGCAAAGATACGCTTGATATCTGCGCTGACGGTGATCAGCACATCGGCATTCTCAACCATTTTACGCTCATAATGCCGGTCGATTTTGCGTGCCAGCGCCGTATGATTAAATTGGCTGTAATAATAAATATCAGTCCAGGGGTCGCGCAAATCAGCAATCCAGCGGATTTTTAGTTTTTGTTTCAGTTTCAGCCCGATAAGCTGGGTC
>JAEUSS010000170.1 GCA_016788685.1 Prolixibacteraceae bacterium
TTGACTTAAAACAAAATGCATATGCTAAATTTTATTTTATTACAGGCAAGTCAAAATTTGACCGAAGGGGCAAAGGCAGTAACCAAGGCTGTTCAACCTGCGGGAGTATCAATGGGATTTTTTGATCTCGCTATTGCTGGCGGTCCGATTATGATACCGATTATTCTGTTGTCGTTCATTGCTGTATATATCTTTTTTGATCGGTATTTTGCGATTCGCAGAGCCGGAAAGGTTGATTCAAGGCTGATGGACCGTGTCAGGAAACATATTCTTGAAGGAAAAATCGAAATGGCCTTTGAGTTGTGCCGCAGCGAAAACACGCCGACTTCGCGTATGATTGAAAAGGGAATTTCGCGTATCGGGCGGCCAATGTCTGACGTAACTACAGCCATCGAAAATGTAGGTAACCTGGAGGTTTCGAAACTGGAAAAAGGGCTTCCGGTTCTGGCCAGTGTTGCCGGCGGAGCACCTATGTTGGGATTTCTCGGAACAGTAACCGGGATGATTTCTGCATTCTACGACATGGCAAACGCCGGAAATAACATTAATATTACTTTATTATCCTCCGGAATTTATCAGGCTATGGTAACTACTGTGGCCGGATTAATTGTAGGGATTACTGCTTATTTTGCATACAACATTCTGGTAACCAATGTTGAAAAGGTGGTATTTAATATGGAATATGCGACCAACGAATTTATGGATATGTTGTACGAACCGGCAAAATAAGAAACCATGGCTTTAAAACGTCGAAATAAGGTTGAAGTGACTTTTAGTATGTCCTCGATGACGGACATCGTATTTCTTTTGCTGTTGTTTTTTATGATTACCTCAACCATGGTGGCTCCCAATGCCCTTAAGTTGCTGTTGCCTCAAAGCAATAATCAGACGGTAGCCAAGGCAATTACCACAATCTCAATCACCGCTGATCTGAAATTTTATGTGAATGAAGACGGAGATCAGAAAAGGGTTGCTTTTTCGGAAATTGAACCTTTTGTGCAGCGTGTAATCAAGCAGGATGAGGAAACATACATTGCCCTTCATGCTGATAGAACAGTGCCGATTGAACAGGTAGTTAATGTAATGAATATTGCCAAACGCAATGGGGTTAAAATGATTTTGGCAACTGCTCCCGAAGAATAATGGAATATATCAGAAAACATAAAACAGGTTTTATCGGTACCATCATCACCCATGCAGTGGTGTTGGCGATATTGCTGTTTTTTGGTTTCTTCACTCCGCTTCCTCTTCCGGGCGAAGAAGGTGTTTTGGTCGATTTCGGCGATTCGGAAACAGGTTTCGGAATGGAAGAGCCCGCTCCAAGCGAAACTGCGCCCCTGGAAAATCAGGAGGAAAAGGTTGCCGAAGTAAAAACGCCTCCGCCTCCTCAGCAAACAAAAGCAGCACCGGCTCAACCCAAAGAAGCTCTGATGACCCAGGACTTGGAGAAAACCGTAGCCATGGAAACGGCCAAAAAGAAAAAAGAGGCCGACAAGGTAAAAGACCTTGAAAGAGAAAAAATGCTGAAGGAAAAGCGCGAACAGGAACGGCTGGAAAAACAGCAGCAAGCCGAAGCTGAACGGTTGCGCCAGGCTGAAATAGCCCGTCAGAAAAAGGAAGAAGAGCAGCGGCTTGCCCAGGCGGCTGCCGAACAAAGAAAAGTCGGTGAGATTAATAACCGCGCAAAAAATGCTTTTGGCGGCGCTGGTAAGGGTGCTGCTGATTCGAAGAGTACCGGCCAGGGAGTAACCTTTGGCCCGGGCAATCAGGGAAGTTCGCAAGGAACTGCCAATGCAGGGCAGTACGGCCCCGGTGGCGGTATTGGAAACGGAGTTTCGTACAACCTGGGTGGACGTGGACACGAATCGCTTCCCAAGCCTTATTATCCCGGAAATGAAGAGGGAATGGTGGTTGTTCAGGTAACGGTAGATAAAAGCGGAAAAGTGACTAAAGCCGAAGCTGGCATAAAGGGCTCTAATACCGCCAATCCTGAATTGATTGCCGCAGCCCGTAAAGCCGCCCTTCAGGCCCGGTTTAAGGCCGATGAGAATGCCCCTGCCTTTCAGGTCGGAACAATTACTTACCGGTTCCTGCTGGACTAGTTTGATTGGATTTTTGTTCTTATTTTTTCTTCACGAATTTTACTCAATTTACTGCTTTTGCATCCGGTCAAAAAGTGGATGCATCTTTTGGTATCCCCAATTCTACGTTGTGTATTTTTTCCGGGCGGGATAATGGATTGGCTCGTTCTTCGAGTGTGTTGGTGTGCGAATGGTAGTCCGTACTGTTGAAAAAAAACAGGCACTTCGGGAATCCGAAATGCCTGAGTTGAGAGTTCGATAATATGTTCTGCTAGACTAAAGTATAGCCTGCGCGGTATTCGTAATGAAGTCTTTTGGTTGCTTCGCCGTCCACATCATCAACGAAGGTTTCGGTAGCCGGATCCCATTTGATGGTACGTTTCAACTCACAAGCAATGTTTCCGAGCGTACAAACCGTGCAACTGCTGTGTCCGATTTCAACCGGAACGATCGGGTCTTTACGATCGCGGACAGACTCGATGAAATTGATCTGGTGCGGGATTTTTGTTTC
>JAEUSS010000183.1 GCA_016788685.1 Prolixibacteraceae bacterium
AGATGATGGTTCTTATTTTTCTCCATCCGCTGCCTTCCTGATATTCTTCGTCATATTCATGTTTCATGAAAGAAACAGCAAAGACCGGATTGAATACATACGCCACAAAAAGTGACGCAAAAAGCGTTATAATCAATGTAACAGGCAAATAGTGCATAAACTGCCCTACAATTCCGGGCCAGAAAACCAATGGAAAGAAGGGGGCGAGTGTGGTAAGCGTTCCGGATAAAATTGGAAGGAAAACCTCCCCTGCCGCTCTTTTGGCCGCAATTTTAATGTCGGGGTTGAATTTGTGCAACCTGTGCGTATTTTCGATCACCACAATGGCATCGTCAACCACAATACCCAAGGCAAAAATGAAGGCAAACATGACGATCATATTCATGGTATACCCCAGCCCGGGAATGATCATGTAAGCAACAAAAATGGAAAGCGGTACCGAAAGTCCGACGAAAAACGCATTGGTAAAGCCCATGAAAAACATCAGCACAATGGTCACCAGAATGAAACCGATGACAATCGTGTTGTTCAGTTCTTCCAGCGTATTGCGGGTAAAACGGCTCTGATCACCGGTTATGGTTACTTCCATATCCTTGGGGTATTCCCGTTCTTTCAGGTTTTCAACAATCTCAACAATCTGGTCGGAAGCATCCAGCAGGTTGGCTCCGCTCTTCTTGATCACGTTCAGGGTTATTACATTTTTACCGTCCAGACGGGCAAAACTTTCCTGTTCCTCAAAGCTGTCGTTCACTTCGGCAAGGTCGGTAAGCTTCACAAAAGCGCCGCTCGACGACTGCACAACGATGTCTTTCAGCGCCTCAACATCAGCAAACTGCCCTTTGATACGCACCGTATTACGCGTTCCGTTCGTGGTTAACGAACCGCCCGAGATCGTCAGATTTTCGCTGGCTACAGCCCGCTCAATATCGCCAAAAGTTACTTTGGCAGCCTGCATCTTGAATATGTCGGCATTAATCTGAATTTCACGGTCGAGCGCACCGACAATATCAACGCGGGTGATTTCCTTCAGTCCCTCGATCTTGTCCTGTGCTATTTCTGCGTATTTTTTCAGTTTATCGAGGTCATAGTTTCCCGAAATATTCAGGAACATCACCGGGAACTCGGAAATATCGATATCCATGATATCCGGGTCGGAAGGTAAATCCGTCGGAAGGTCGCTTTTTGCTTTATCTACGGCATCTCGAACGCGCTGTTTAGCCGTTTCAATCGAAAGGTCGGGATCAAATTCAACAATAATCGATGAAAAATCCTGGACCGAATTGCTGGTCATCTTCTTCACATCCGAAATCGATTTCAGCTGTTTCTCAATCGGCCGGGTAACCAGGTTCTCGATATCTTCCGGAGAAGTCCCGGGATAAGGAGTATTTACAACGATGTACGGAATTACCACCTGCGGAAACTGTTCCTTTGGAATAAAGTAGTAATTCATCAAACCGAGGATCGATATCAGGAAGGCAAGTACATAAATACTTGTCTTGTTATCGATTGCCCAGCTCGTCGCAAAAAATTCTTTGATTTTATTCTCTTTGGACATAATGGGTCTGTTTTACTAAATTTAGAAAATTACTTTTTCGCCCCCGTTCAGGTTCTGAAATCCCGAAGTAATTATATTTTCTCCTGCAGCAAGTCCCTCCAGTACTTCAATGGTTCCGTCGTAATCCATTCCGGTTTTAATCATCCGCCGTTCGGCAATCCAATCGTTCCCGTTTTGTTTGGCGATGTATACAAACTTACCGTCCTGGTTGCTCTGCACATAGTTTACCGGCAAACAAAAGGCTTTTTCGTTGGAGTAATCCTTTATCTTGATGTAAGCAATCATATTGGCGCGAAGTTCCACTTCTTTGGACGAAACTTTACATTCGACCCTGAAGGTACGGTTGGTCGGATCGATAAACCGGCTAGTGAAATTCAGCTTAGTCTGAATATCTTTCCCCAGATCAGGAAAATTTACCAGGGCATCGTTCCCGTTTTTAATACGGGTAGCGTACGACTCTGAAACTTCGGCCGTGATCTTTGCCACATTCATATTGATCACCCGGATGGTGGAAGTCGGCATTCCCGGTGAAGCCATCTCACCAACCCGAAGCGGAACGCTTTCTACAGTTCCTGATATCGGCGAAATAACCTTGGCCTGCTTTAACTGTTCTCTGATGGTGTTCATCCGCTGTTCGAGCGACTCCTTGGTATTTTTGGCCTGTAAATACTGTACTTCGCTGCCAATTTTCTTTTCCCAGAGAGCACTCTGTTTTTCGAAAATACTATTTGCCAGTATCAGCTGTGTATTCACTTCTTCGAGTGATTGTCTGATAACCTGTGCATCCAGCTCTGCCAGCACCTGTCCTTTTTTGACCTGTGCTCCTTCCTTCACATAAACAGCAGTTACAATGCCTGCCATCTGAGGGCTTACAGCAATGTTCTGGTCGCCGTCGACTGTTCCCTGAACGTTAATATAGTGATCAAAAACACATTCTTCAACCGGCTTAACTTTTACCGAAACCGATTTCTGTTCGGCATTCTCGCCCGAAGGATTTAATTCTGCCTCCAGCTGGGCTATTTGAGTCGCGATCTGATCGTGCTGCATTTTCAGTTTTTCGAGCTCCGCTTTTTTGTCGGTACTCTCCCCACACGATACCAAAAAGGCAATCAGTGCGAAATAAATGATCATTTTTTTCATTGTTGTTACTATTTTAAGTTTTTTAATTTCCGATTAAGAATCCGGTACAGGCTAATGTTAGTTGCCCGGATCCTGATTGATGTTATATAACTTTTCGAGTTTTGATTTGGCACTTTCCAGATCAAAATATGCTCTGATAAAAGTCGGTCAGGTTGGTCAGGTATTGATTCTGGCTGTTCATCAAATCCATACTTGAAGCCATTCCCTGTTTGTATTTTTCAAGAGTCCGCCGGTAAATATCGTCTGACAGCTCTTTGCTTTTTTTCTGATTCTGGTACTTTTCGAGTTTCAGTTTCAAATCGTTCTGATACTGGCTGGCTTGCATCATCAGGCTGCTCGAGACAAGTTTACGGGTGTTGACTGACTTTTCAAGTGCCATGCGTTTCTGAGAAACTGCTGCCGCGCGTTCGCCGCTGCTAAAAATCGGCATGCTCAGGTTGATCCCCAGAATGTCTTTCGGAGCAAAATCAAAAGCCGGGGTTTTCCATTTTTCGGTACGGTTGTAATATCCTGAAATCGTTGGCAGATAACCTGTCCGAGCGAGGTTTAATTCGAGTTTGGCAGCCTTCTCTGCTGTCTGGATAAGCTGATAATCCACATTTTGCTCAATGCTGAATGGCTCGGCAATCAACTGGAGGCTCGATTGGGTTAACGATTCTCCAGATTCGAGGCTATCGCTCAATTCAACTTTTGTGGCTTCGTCCATCCCCAGCTGAATTTTCAGCAAACGGTAACCCATATCCAGATTACTGTCAATCTGATTGATTGCATTCCGGATCGTATTGCCTGTCAGTTCGAGCTGGTCGACATCGGTCTTTTCCAGAAATCCCTGCTTATTCATTTCCGAAACCTCAAACAACGTTTTATCAATGTTTTCGAGATTTTGCCTCAGAATAATCCGGCTTTCCTCTGCCAGTTGGATCATGTTATACGTATTGACAACTGTCTCAATAACTTCAAGCCTGGTTTTCTCAGCATTTTGTTTGGTCAATCCGTAATACACCTTGGTAGCCTGTAAACCAACAAAATAGGCTCCGCTGAAAATAAGCTGGGACACCGTAATATCCGTAGTAATATTTTGCTTTACACCCAATTCGATAGTAGCATTAGGGTCGGCATTCGGATCGTCCGACGGCCCGAAAAACGAAGCCGGAAGACTGGGCACATTCGGAATGAACACATAGGCCGATTTTACATCGATATGTGGTAACCCGGAGGCCGTTGTTTCCCAAACCTTCTTTTGAGCCATTTTCAGGTCAAGTTCCGAATTCAGAATGTCGGTGTTGTGCTGTAAT
>JAEUSS010000203.1 GCA_016788685.1 Prolixibacteraceae bacterium
TAAAACCGATGGTTTTTAAAATTACAGCCTGATTGATTACGGAGAAACTTCCGGTGTGTGCTACCGCAGCGCCCGCAAAGCCTCCGATGAGCGTATGCGACGAAGAAGACGGAATACCAAAATACCAGGTCAATAAATTCCAGATGATGGCAGCAATGATACCGGCCAGAATAACCTGAAGGCTGATCACACTTCCGTCAACAGTTTTGGCAACCGTATTGGCGACTTTAAGATCGAATATCCAATAGGCAATAAAGTTAAAAGAAGCAGCCCAAAGGACGGCAGGCAACGGGGCAAGCACTTTGGTTGACACGACGGTAGCAATGGAATTGGCTGCATCGTGAAATCCGTTGATCAGATCGAACACAAACGCTAAAACAATGATAACAATCAAGATAGTAAGCATAGCCTGAAATAAAGATTTTTTTAGAAACGAACAGAGAAACCCGGGTCAGGCATATTTAACTAATATCGTTTTAACCACATCTGAAACATCCTCAATCTTATTGGCTATTTTCTCAATATTCTGGAGTATTTCCTTTTGTTTGATCAGTTCAATCGGATCTTTTTCATTTTCAAAAAGACTCGAAATAGCCTTGTGGTAATATTCGTCGACCCGGCTTTCCAATTTATGAAGCTCTTTGCAGGCTTTTAAAACCTTTTGTGAATGTGCAAAGTCTTCGAGTCCGCCAACAGCGACCTTAATCTGCAAACATCCCAGATGTATAATGGCAACCATCTCCTTCATGTAGCTGCTGAAATTTGTGCAGCGATACAAATCAACTTTGCCCGAAAGACTGTAAATCAAATCAACGACGTCATCAATTTTCGAAGTCAGGTCGTTGATGTCTTCCCGGTCAAACGGAGTTATAAACGATCGGTTCAAAACATCAAATATCTGATTGGTAAACTCATCTCCTTTCTTTTCAATGGCCTTAATGGTCAAGCTTATGGCCCGGCGTTCATCCATCGAAGGCGAATTAAACAGCTTTTCCAGCGCTGTTGATGCCTCGATCGTATTCTCGGCTGCCTGATTAAACATGGCATAAAATTTCTTTTCTTTCGGAACAAAATACTTAAGTAAGCCTGAAAAATTCATAGAAGTGATTTTATGGAAGACTCAATTTGAATAAGGTTGTTACTTTCTGACGGAAGCTTGTTAAAACAACCAACGTTTTTATATCAATTTCAGGATACAAATATGCGAATAACTATCATTTTGATGATAAAATTCATAAAATAAATACGAACTAAATGGCCGCAATTCATATAATTTTTGCTTTCCGGCTTTTACATTCCGAGTTACAGCCGTGATCCGGTCAAATCAACCGGCCCATGCTTTTTGCTGACATATATCAATGCCGCCGGCCCTGCTATTTTAGTAAGAATTACTACATTTGCCCAACAACAAAACAACGGCTTCGGCTGTTTTGTCGGTTAAGGAATAAAACTAGACGTTTAACTTAATTTGCTCACTGTGTTTTTTCTCGGACTATTATCCACACCACTGCCCTATTTGCTGATCGCCGCATTTTACTTTTTCGGCTTCGCAATGGGTATGTTCAATAATAGCACTGACGAAGATATGGTTGAGTCCGCCACCTCGGTTACGATACCTGTTGAAGTCAAACAAAAAGCAGACGAACATGCGGTGTATGACTACTTTCAGGCGTACAAAATAACTACTCAAAACCATGCGGTTACAATAATACCTGAAGATTCAGCATCTTTCTTCCCGCCCGGGACAGAAACCGTTGGTTATCCGATGCTAAACGAAAAAATTCAGGATTTTTGTTTTTCCGGATTCCGATTTTCGCGTCCTCCTCCATTCGGTTGCTAAAACTGAAAATCAGCACGTTTTTTTCATTTCAGATTTCATGCAAGTTAAATGCTTTTAGCCAGGCTAAAATCTGCAACTTTTATTGTGCATAATTGTTTTTGGGTTAGCAATCCTGATAAAGATTCTTTTTATGATTGGGGTGATAGGAATTAGCTATAAAACAGCGCCAATTGAGATTCGCGAGAAATTCTCGTTTTCGAAAAATGATATTGTTCCGTTTTCAGAACTTTTGCAACAAGAAACCGGAATCGCCGATCTGGTACTTATTTCGACATGCAACCGCACCGAGATTTATTTCTCACAGGACAGGCATGACAATCAGACTGCTTTTGAGCTGATGTATGAAGTGATCAAAAAATTCAAAGGAGTTACCGACCATTGCTGGCATTATTTTTATCACCGGTCAAACGCCGGTGCTGTACGCCATCTGTTTGAGGTCAGCTCCGGACTCGATTCGCTCATCATAGGCGAAGATCAGATCATTGGTCAGGTAAAAGAAGCCTATCTCACCTGTACCGAATTGGCGCTCACTGATGCCGTACTGATGCGCCTTTTCCAGAAATCGTTTGAAGCCGGAAAGCGTGTCCGTACCGAAACGGGCATCAAACTGGGAATCACATCGGTCAGCAGCGCCGCTGTCGAAATGTGTGCCTGCCTGCTCAACGGTGTCAGTGATAAAAGTGTGTTACTCATCGGTACCGGCGAAACCGGAAACCTGGCCCTTCAAAACATTGTCAAAAGAGGCATTAAAAAAGTATCGGTAACCAATCGGACAAACGAAAAAGCCGAAAAAACAGCGGCAAAATACAATGGCACCACCGTTCCGTTTGAAGAGTTCGGAGAATCGCTTCACGAAAATGACATTGTGATGATTGCCACTGCTTCTCAGCAGCCTTTGATCACCAAAGAAATGGTACGGGAATCCATTAGCCGACGCAACAAGGCCCCACAGGTATACATCGACTTATCAGTTCCCCGCAACATCGAAAAATCGGTAGCAGAACTTGAAAATGTGAGTGTTCTTGGCGTTGACGACCTTCAGGAGATTGTAAGGCAGACTGCCGAAAAGAAAAAAGAAAGTGCAGAAAAAGCACAAATAATCCTCGACGAGGTTGTCTCCGATTTTAACGAATGGCTGGCAAGCCGATCCCTGCGTCCGGCAATCAACACCATAACTACCAATTTTCAGACGATCAATCAGGAAGAACTTTCAACTTACCGCAAACTGAATACTCCGGAAATGCAGGAAATCGTTGACGACTATGCTCAGCACCTGACCCAACGCTACACTCGTTTGCTGATAAAAAATCTGAAAAACTTAACGGATAACGGAAAAAATATCGATTCGTTAAAAATCATCAATGATTTATTTAAATTCGACTAAAAATTTTAGCAGCAAATCCACCCGGTTTGCGTTTGATTGATTATAATGAAAAAAACCATTCGAATAGGCACTCGTGGAAGCCAACTGGCACTCTATCAGGCAGAAAAAGTTAAATCCACGCTCGAAAACATTTTCCCCGATCTTCAGGTTGAGCTGGAAATTATAAAAACAAAAGGCGATAAAATCTTGGATGTCGCACTCTCAAAAATCGGAGACAAAGGGCTGTTTACCAAAGAAATTGAAAATGCACTGATCGATGGTTCGGTTGATTTGGCTGTTCACAGCCTGAAAGATTTACCAACCAAATTACCAGAGGGATTAAAACTGGGAGCTGTTTTAGAAAGAGGCGAATTCCGCGATGCACTGGTCAGCAAAAACGGCAAAAAGCTTTCTGAACTTAAAGCCGGCGATGTGGTAGCCACTTCGAGCTTGCGCCGGATAGCCGGACTACTGAAAATAAACAATCAGATTACGATTAAAGACATCAGAGGTAACGTCAACTCGCGCTTGCAGAAGATGGAAGACGGCTATTGCGATGCGATGATTATGGCCGCTGCCGGGCTTCAGCGCACCGGGCTTGAAAGATACATCACCGAAATCATTGATCCGGAAGTGATTATGCCGGCGGTCAGTCAGGGAGCTATAGCGATTGAAACACGCATAAACGACATTGAAATTGACGAAATCATGGCAGTGGTAAACCACCAGGACACCTGGAATGCTATCGTTGCCGAACGCGCTTTTCTGTCGCACCTGGAAGGCGGCTGTCAGGTTCCGCTGGGCTGCTATACAAAAATAGAAGATGGCATGCTGCATATGAGTGGGTTTGTCGCTTCGGTTGACGGATCACAATTTATCAACGAAACCATTTCGGGAGAAGTAAGCCAAGGCGCCGGACTTGGGGTGCAGATGGCCGAAAAAATGCTCGGACAAGGAGCAGGAGAAATCCTGAACAAGATTAAATCAACCAACTCTTCTCACTAATCGAAATGGGCAATACTCTTGAAAACAAGGTCTTTATATCGGTCAGGCCCGAAGGTCAGTCTGCTGAACTGGAAAATCTTTTATCCGAAGAGTCAGCCACACTGCTTTCCATGCCCACCATCGAAATAAAACCACTGCCCCTTGGTGAGTTTGGATGGACTCAGCTTAAGAATATCGGTTCGTTCAACTGGATTGTATTTACAAGCCCCAACGGACTGCGCTATTTTTTTGAACGGCTCTTCGAACTTCAAAACAACTACGGGCTTCCGGCGCATTTAAAAATTGGCGTTGTCGGAAAAAAAACTGCAGCCAATCTGGAATGTTACGGCACTTCAGCAGAATTTATAAACCTGGGAAATACGGCCGAGGAATTTTCAATTGATTTTATCAACCGGATCAATAAGGGGGAACGTGTACTTTTCCCTATCGGCAACCTGGCCCGATCTGTAATCGAAAATAACATTTCTCAAAAAGCGGATTGCACCCGGGTCGTGTTTTACGAAACTGTTTTGCCCGAAACGACAAACGAAAAAGCACTCGGACTAATTATAGAAGACCAATATGATCTGATTATAGTTACCAGTCCGTCTTCCTGCAATAACCTGCTTCACCTGCTGTCCGGAAAAACCGATCCGACCCGCCTCAGGTTGGTTTGTATCGGACAGACCACATCGGCTGAAGTAATCAAAAATGGCATCGAACCGCTCGTTACTGCCGGAACGGCGACTTCTCAGGGAATCTATACAGCCATACTCAATTATTTTCAGAAAAAAACAACATTAAACCCTTAAACTATGTCATTCCCAATAACACGACTCCGGAGATTAAGACAATCTCCCGTTTTACGCAACCTGGTCCGTGAAACTGTACTTACCCGTGACGACCTGGTGATGCCGCTTTTTGTATGCCCCGGAACAGGGGTGAAAAATCCGATTTCTTCAATGCCCGGCAATTTCCAACTGTCGGTTGACTTGCTGGTTGAAGAATGCCGCCGTTTATACGGACTTGGCATCCAGGCAGTACTGCTTTTCGGAATTCCTGAACACAAAGACGAACACGGTTTAGTAGCCTGCGAACACAACGGGATTGTACAACAGGCCGTTCGCGCCCTGAAACTTGCGCTGCCTGATTTATACATCATTGCCGACATCTGCAACTGCGAGTATACTACACACGGACATTGCGGGACTATTGTCGACGGCGATGTTCACAATGATCTGACATTGGTCACCCTGGCCAAACAGTCTGTTTCAATGGCCCGGGAAGGGGTTGATATGGTTGCTCCGAGCGACATGATGGACGGACGCGTTGGAGCCATCCGAAAAGCTCTCGATGAAAACGGGTTCTACAACCTTCCGATAATGGCTTATTCCGCAAAATATGCGTCCAGCTTTTACGGTCCTTTCCGCGAAGCTGCCGAAAGTGCACCTAAATTCGGAAACCGCGCCACTTATCAGATGGACCCGGCTAACGGCAACGAAGCTTTGCGCGAAGTAGCACTCGACATTGAAGAAGGTGCCGACATTGTAATGGTGAAACCCGCGCTGAGCTACCTGGATATTATTCAGCGAGTAAAAACAACTTACAACATCCCGATTGCTGCTTACAATGTCAGCGGCGAGTACTCGATGGTAAAAGCCGCCGCCGCAAATGGCTGGATCGACGAAAAACGCATGGTGCGCGAAATTCTGACTTCCATCAAACGTGCCGGATCAGACATCATCATTACTTATCATGCACAGGAAATCGTAAAAGAACTCTAAGAAGTTTCAGGTTGACAATCGCAGTGATCCAATATGCAGGAACTTGCAACCCGTAACTCGCAACAAAAAATCAAATCATGAAAAACTATACCCAAAGCATCGCAGCCTTTCAGGAAGCGCAAAAACACATACCCGGCGGAGTAAATTCTCCGGTTCGCTCGTTCAAAAGTGTTGACGGCGACCCGTTGTTTATTGCCAGCGCCAAAGGAGCCAAAATTTATGACATCGACGGACATGAATACATCGACTACGTAGGTTCATGGGGCCCCATGATACTGGGGCACGCACATCCCGACGTGGTTATGGCCATACAAAAAACAGCAGCCAAAGGTACCAGTTTTGGAGCCCCCACCGTGCTCGAAACTGAAATGGCCCTGCAAATCAAAAAAATGGTTCCCTCGGTTGACAGCATTCGCATGGTAAACTCCGGAACCGAAGCTACCATGAGCGCCCTGCGACTTGCCCGCGGTTATACCGGCCGCGAACTGGTCGTTAAATTTGAAGGCTGCTACCACGGACACAACGACAGTTTTCTGATCAAAGCCGGGTCGGGAGCACTCACCCTCGGCACTCCCAACTCTCCGGGTGTTACTTCAGGAACAGCAAAAGACACACTGACCGCCAGATTTAATGACCTGGATTCGGTCAACGAACTATTCATTTGCTACCCTGAACAAATAGCTGCAGTTATTCTGGAACCCGTTACCGGAAATATGGGTGTTGTTATTCCTGAACCTGAATTCATGCAGGGAATCAGGGAACTCTGTACCAAATACGGGACCGTCCTGATTTTTGATGAAGTAATGACCGGATTCCGCCTATCGAAAGGAGGCGCTCAGCAAATTCTGGGCATCACTCCCGACCTGACGACTTTCGGAAAAATAATCGGAGGAGGGCTACCTGTGGGAGCCTACGGAGGAAAACAGGAAATCATGGACAAACTGGCGCCTAATGGACCTGTATACCAAGCCGGAACACTCTCCGGAAATCCGCTTGCTATGGCAGCCGGACTTACTGCCCTGAAAATTCTGGACGAAACCGATGGCTTTTACAACATGCTCGAAGAAAAATCGGCACGACTGGGCGACGGGATCAAAAAATGTCTGGAAGACCTCAGTTTCCCGGGAGTGCTGAATCGGGTAGGCTCCATGTTTACCCTGTTCTTCACCGAAGAAGAACGGGTAAATTCTTTTGCCGATGCTTGTCGCTGCAACACCGCTAACTATGCAAAATACTTCAAAATGGCCCTTGACAGCGGAATTTACCTCGCTCCCTCTCAATTCGAAGCTGCATTTGTATCAGCAGCCCATACAACCAAAAAAATCGACAAAACAATTGAGGCAACCTACGAAGCATTGAAAGCGTTGAAAGGCTAAAATGCACTTATTGAATAGTAAATATCAACTTTGCCCAATGGCTGAATCTCATTGAGTCTGATAGCCACTCTGCAACATTCCGGGAGTTTCTCGTTCTAAGAAAACAGAAGCTCCCGGATTCGGGAACAAACACACAAAACACTGATAATAAGCACAAAATAAAAACAAAATAAAACTGGCAGATTTTTTGAAGTAGCACTTGTGCTGATACGAATAAAAACAAATTCAGCAGAACAGGAAACAATTAAAACTTACCATCATGAAAACGAAAATTGGAATCTTAGTTTTGGCTTTATGCACAAGCTTCTTCAATGTCCAGGCACAACGTCGCGTTGTAACTACCACCCGGGCAGCCAGCTACGACATCAGTGACAATCTTGATCTGGATGCCGTTGCTTCTATTTTCGGAGAATCGAAAGATTTGGAAGACTTTGAATACCGGCTGAACGACCCGGATGCCCGAATATCGAACCTTGACCTGAACGAAGATGGCTACATCGACTATTTGCGCATACTCGAAAACTCCGGCGACCGCAATTCGCTGGTTGTGATACAGGCAGTTTTAGACAAAGACATCTATCAGGATGTTGCAACCATTGAAATTGAAAGAGTTCAGAACGGAAACCTCCGCGTTCAGGTTGTTGGCGACTCATACATCTACGGATCAAACTACATCATCGAACCCGTATTTGTCCGGACTCCGGTAATCTTTTCGTTCTTCTGGGGCCCTCATTACAGACCCTGGAGCTCTCCGTACTACTGGAACTACTACCCGAGGTGGTACAGTTACTGCCGCCCTTATCCTACTTACAGGTACCATAAACACGTACATGTACATATCAACACTCACAATTCATACCATCACGCATCAACCCGCAACATTCACTTCTCCGGAGACAATTACAGCCGTATCCGCAGAAACGATTACGCACAAAGATATCCTGACAGAGCTTTTACCAGTCGCCATCAGGGGGTCAGTAACCGAAATGAGCTGATTGAAAGACGCCCTGCCAATCAAGTTAGCCGCCAACGCAGCAGCGATGTACAAAGATCAACTAACCGCCAGTATCAGGACAACAGAAAATCAGCTCCGGTCAGAAATGAGGGGCAAAGAAATACAAACGAGTACCGACGCCCAACATACAACAGTGGCCAGTCCCGGTCGGCTCAGCCTCGCACCAGGGAAAACAGCGATGCAAATACCTACCGCAAAAGAACAGAGTCTCCCAACCGGGACATTCAGATTAAATCGGGCAGCCGAAACGAATCGACCGGCGGACGTTCTGTGACCAGGGGCCAGTCAA